>JBGUZS010000023.1:0-6057 GCA_045223835.1 Oscillospiraceae bacterium
ATCGTCGTTGTCGGTGAGGGGCCGGTCATAGACGTACTTCTCTACCGGCCAGCCATCGGCGTTCTTCTCATACTTGCCGGCGGCGAAATGGTAGGGGCCTTCGTCCACGGGCGCGGGCTCACTGCCGTCGTCGGGAGCCTGGGTCGCGGGAGCCTTGGTGGCAGGAGCTGCGGTATTGCCGCCGGGGGCTGCCGTGGGGGTGGTGCCGCCATCGCCGTTGCAGCCTGCGAACAGAGCCAATAGCAACAGAACGGCAAGCACCAGGGACAGTGCTTTTTTCATTCAGTTCTCTCCTTTCTGATTTTGCAGGGATATGCCTATACTACACACTTTCCTGCGAAATGTAAAGAATAAAATGCAATTAGATGAAATGTCAAATAAAATAATTAAATAATAATAAATGCACAAAAAATTCGACACAAACGAGACACAAACGGGGGCAAATTCGCCGCCGCCCCGTAAAAGAAAACGGGAGACCGGCATTCTGCCGATCTCCCGGGTAAGAATCGGGAACGGTTTCCGGCTCCCGTTGGGAAGCGTTATACCGGATCCTCCAGGAATTTGTCCTTCAGCTTCTGCAGGGTCTCCTCCGTCACGCCGCAGGCCTTCAGATACCCGGTATAGCCGCCATACTTCTCCTGAAGGTAGTACCATACGGCCTCCATGCTCTCCGGCACGGAGCCGAAGAAGCCCCAGCTGTAATCCGGTCTGCCCCGCTTCTGGGGGAGGAAGGAGGCGCCCATCTTGTCGTACTTGGGACGCAGGCAGCTCATGGAGGCGCTGTAGTCCATCATGATATCCGTCATCCCCACGCCCACGGCGCCCAGGAGCAGACCGGCGATGGTGCCCGCCCGATCCTTGCCGATGAAGCAATGGAACATGACGCCGCCGTCCCACTCGGCGCAGAGGGTGATGACGTTTCGGGCCCAGTCTTTTCCCTCCTCCAGGATGCCGATATAGGCGTCGCCCATATCGAAGTTCTGCCCGTCCTTCGGCGGCTGGGGGGGACGTTCCGGCTGCTTGCCCCCTTCTCCCCGGATGATGCGGTGCTCCTCGCTGATGGGCATGTGCCGGTAGGTATGGCCGGGGACATCCGCAAAGGAGCTGGGCGTCTTCTCCACCTCGTCGACGCCCCGCAGATCGATGGACAGGGTGATCCCGTAATCGATGATGTACTGCTTATCGTGCTCGCTGATGTCGATGGGGCAGTCCGTGCGGAGAAATACGCCGTACTTGGTGATCTTGCCGTCCTTGGTGGCATAGCCGCCCAGATCCCTGGTGTTCACCATCGTTTCCAGGGGCAGCCGCTTGTACTTGACCATGTTCTTCCTCCTTATATATGATCTTTATCCGCTATTGTCTTATGCCTGCCTGGCCAGACCTATGGCCTCCGGCAGCTTCGCCGCCGTATCCGAGGCCAGCATGGAGATATCCCCCTTCTCCGCCTGGGCCAGCTCGCCCGCCAGCCCGGCCAGATAGGCGCCGCAGGCCACGGTGAGCGGCGTGCAGGGGGACCAGCCCAGGATGCCCGCCAGCACGCCGGAAAGCACGTCCCCGCTCCCGGCGGTAGCCATGCCGGCGCAGCCCCGGCTCACCAGGAGCACGCCCTCCCCGTCGGTGACGAGGGTGCTGCTGCCCTTCAGAAGCAGGATCACGTTCCGGCTCTCCGCATACTGCCGGGCGTGGGTCACCGGATCCCGGAGCAGATCCTCCCGCCTCATCCCCGTCAGCCGGGAGAACTCCCGCAGATGAGGGGTGAGCACCACCCTGGCCCCGGTGGAGTGGAGGAGGGCGTCCCGGTCCGGCAGGGCGGCCAGGGTATTGAGACCGTCCGCGTCCAGGACCAGGCTTCCCCGGTAGGTGCGCAGGATGTGCCGCAGGATGCGCCCGTTTTCGTTGCTCCGGCCCCAGCCCATGCCCAGCGCGGCGGCGGCCGTCCGGTCCAGAGCGCCGTCCAGCGCCTCCGGGTCAAAAACCATGCTCCCCTCCCGGTCCGGCAGGGGATAGAGGGTGGATTCCAGGATATAGGGCAGCATCCCCTGCGCCAGGGAGGCGGGGACCGCCAGCCGGGCGACGCCGCAGCCGCAGCGCAGGGCGGAAAGGCTCAGGTTCGCCAGCTTGGCCGCCCCGGAATAGGCCGTGCACCCCCCCAGCAGGGCCACGGTGCCGAAATCCCCCTTGTTGCAGCATTCTCGCCGGGGGAGAAGAAGGGCTGAAAAATCCTGAGGTCCCACCAGACGGATGGGCAGGCCAAGGGGCGGGATGCCGATATCCACGTTCACCAGCCGCCGGAGCATATCCTTGGCCTCCCCCAGGTAGTGCCCCGGCTGTGGGCAGCCGATGGAGACCGTCAGGTACGACCGGATGCAGGGCCCCTCCGCCAGACCGCTGACGCCGCTGAGCCCGCTGTTGATATCCACGGAGATCACCGCTGCGCCGCTTTCGTTGGCGGCCCGGATCATGTCCGCCGCGTTATCCTCCGCCGCGCCCCGGAAGCCGGTGCCGAAGAGGCAGTCGGCGATCTCCCGGCAGCCGGTCAGCTTTGTGCCCGGTTCCCAGAGGGACCAGGGGATGCCCAGCTCCCGGCAGCGGCGGAAATAATGCGCCCCGTCCCGGGAGAACCGCTCCTGCAGGAGGTATATGCGGCAGGGGATCCCCGCCTCATGGAGAAGGGCCGCCAGAACGTACCCGTCCCCGGCATTGTTTCCGGTGCCGCAGAGGATGGCCACGGGTCCCTGCCAGGGGTATGCCCGGAACACGCCATGGCCGGCCCGGGCCATAAGCTCCGCGCCCGGGGTGCCGGCGGCGATGCAGGCGGCGTCAGAGCGGCGCATATCCTCCACCGTCAGCACGGTCTGGGGCTCCGGGTAGCGCAGCGGCTGCAGGTTTTGCATCTCCTATCCTCCTCGTTGAACTGCTGAGATAATCTACTATACCATAGTTTTGGCCCTCTGAAAAGAAAAAACAGGAAAGCGATGCAGCGCCCTGCCGCAGCAAAAAAGTCTGCCGCGGACCTTGCCTGGTCCGCGGCAGAAACGCCGATGTACGGGTTCAGTCCTGTTTCTGCTTCTTCCCCAGAGCCAGCCCTTCCTCATAGGCCTTTTTGTTCAGGGGCAGGAGCTTGGGCTTGCTGCCCAGCTTCTGCTGGATGATCCGCCATACCAGCTCCTCATCCACAATGCCGGTATAGCCCACGTAGACGCCCAGCATGATCACGTTCAGCACCTTGCTGTTCCCCAGCTCCAGGGCCAGCTCCGTCACCGGAGCCTTCACGATGGTCACGTCCTCCCGGCCTACGTCGTCCGCAACGATGGAGCTGTTCAGGAAAAGCCTTCCCCCGGGCTTCAGGGTGGGGAGGAATTTCTTCAGGGAAGGTTCGTTCATGATGATCAGATCGTCCATCCGGTCCCCCAGAGGAGCGCCGATCTCCTGATCGGAGATCACCACGAAGCAGTTGGCGGTGCCGCCCCGCTGCTCCGCTCCATAGGAGGGGAAGAAGGTCACGTTCCGGTCGGAGGATTCGCAGGCAGCCTCCGCCAGGAATTTACCCAGGGTCATGACGCCCTGGCCGCCGAAGCCGGCTACACAGAGATTGGTCTCCATTATTTGCCCTCCTCTTCCAGGCTCTTGTCCCGGATCACGCCCAGGGGGAATTCCTTCAGCATGTTCTGCTCCAGGTATTCCAGGGAGCCCAGGGCGTCCGTGCCCCAGTTGGTGGGGCAGTTGGTGACGATCTCCACCATGGAGAAGCCCTTGCCGTTCAGCTGGTTCAGAAATGCCTTTTTGATGGCCGCCTTGGTCTTCCGCACATTGGCGGGATTATTGCAGCTGGTGCGCTCCAGATAATAGGGAGCGGTGAGCTGGTTCATGATCTCGCACATATGCATCGGGTAGCCGTGCTCCTTGGGATCCCGGCCCCTGGGGGCGGTGGTGGCCTTCATCCCGATGAGGGTGGTGGGGGCCATTTGGCCGCCGGTCATGCCGTAAATGCCGTTGTTGATGAAGATGACGGAGAAATTCTCCCCCCGGTTGGCGGCGGACAGGGTCTCCGCCAGGCCGATGGAGGCCAGGTCCCCATCCCCCTGGTAGGTGTATACCAGGGTGCCGGGGTTGGTGCGCTTGATCCCCGTGGCCACGGCGCAGGCCCGGCCATGGGGAGCGGTGATGTTGTCGTAGGCCATATAGTCCATATGGAGGCCGCAGCAGCCGATGCCCAGGACGCAGGCGGTGTTCTGCACCTGGTCCAGCTCCTCCAGCACCTCCCCGATGAGCTTCATGACGGTGGAGTGCATGCAGCCGGGGCAGAAGCCGGAGACCTTGTCCTCCTGGATGGTTTTGGTGCGGGTATAGATCTTTTCCATAGTCACGCCTCCAGCATTTTCTTGGCCGCCTCGATGATGCTCTCCCTGGTCATGATGTTGCCGCCGGAGCAGAGGCACGTACCGATGGGGCAGCGGTCCTTCACCCCAATGGACACATCCCGCAGGAACTGGGCGGGGATGCTCATCTCCACGTCCAGCACGCCCCGGCATTTGCCGTAATCGATCCTGTCGAAGGCCTTGCAGGGGAAGGGATTTACCGTGATGGGCCGGATGAGGCCCACGGGATATCCCTCCTGCCGCAGCAGGTTCACCGCGCTCCGGGCGATGCGGGCGGAGATGCCGTAGGCGGCGATGACCAGCTCCGCGTCTTCCAACCGGTATTCCTCCCAGCGCAGGTCCTTTTCCCAGGATTCGTACAGGGCGGCGGCCTTCTCATTGGTGCGCTGCATCACGGCGGTGGACCACTGGCCCGGCTCGATCCAGGCTCGGTGGGCGTAATCCAGCTCATGGCCCACGCAGGCCCAGCTCCGCTTGCCCTCCTTGATGGCCTTGACCTCCTCGTCGGAGCGCATGGGGGGAAGCTCCACCGGCTCCATCATGGTGCCGATGACCCCGTCCGCCAGGATCAGAACCGGATTCCGGTCCCGGTCCGCGTAATCGAAGGCGGCGTAGGTCATATCCACCGCCTCCTGCACCGTGGAGGGGGCGAAGACCAGCATCTGGAAGCCGCCGTTGCCGCTGGCCTTGGTGGCCTGGAGGTAGTCCATCTGGGCGGGCTGGATGGAGCCCACGCCGGGGCCGCCCCGGGAGACGTTCACATAGACCATGGGGATCCGGGCGGAGGCGCAGTAGGAGATGCCCTCGCTCTTCAGGGCGATGCCGCAGCTGGAGGAGCTGGTCATGGCCCGGGTGCCGGAGGAGGCGGCGCCGTATACCATGCTGATGGAGGCGACCTCGCTCTCTCCCTGGACGAAGGTGCCGCCTACCTCGGGCATCCGCCGGGAGAAGTATTCCGGGATCTCGTTCTGGGGGGTGATGGGGTAGCCCGCAAAGAAGCGGCAGCCTGCCCGCACCGCTGCTTCGGCAATGGCCTCGCAGCCCTTCATGAATACTCTGCTCATCCCTCTGCCTCCTTCTCAGCGATATACGTCGATGGCCCCGTCGGGGCACATCTGCCCGCAGATGGCGCAGCCCACGCAGTCCTCCGGCCTGGCCGCCTCCACCACCTCATAGCCCTTGGAATTGACCGTATGGCCGATCTCCAGGACATGCTTCGGGCAGAAACGCACGCAGTAGCCGCAGCTCTTGCAGCGCTCCGCCACGATCTCCACTTTTGCCATTGTATTCGCTCCTTTATGTGAATTCTGTTTGCTTACCAGGGATAGATCAGACGCCGCTTCACCGGGAAGACGGGGCAGGGGAGCAGCGGCTCCACCGCCGGGACGAGGCTTTCCTCCGCGCCCACGAAGCGGATGGGCCACCGGTCCCCCAGCAGGGCTTCCAGCTGACGGACCCCCTCCAGGATATCCTCCGCCGTCGTCTCCTCTCCCAGGTTCGGGTTGGCGCCCAGCAGCAGCTTCCGGAAGCGCAGATGGGTTACGCTGAGGATCTCCGTCAGCACCTTGTCCAGCCGCTCCAGGGTGCCGGACCAGGGGCGGTAGGGGTTCACCAGGTAGTATACCGCCGACTCCGGACGGTCCAGCAGGGGGGCGTAGCCCCCGATGCTCCGGGCACC
>JBGUZS010000024.1:0-9909 GCA_045223835.1 Oscillospiraceae bacterium
CAACTGGGTCGCCCTGGAGCAGGTCTGGTCCAACTCCCACTCCGCCCCCGGCGGCGAGGTCATGGACTACGACCCGATCCCCTGAACCAAGGGTAAAGAACAAACCATAAACCCATAAAAAGCGCCCCCTGTGCAGGACATCCTGCGCAGGGGGCGCTGGGCTGCAGGGGAAAGCCTCGGCCGCAAGGGCGTGAATCCGTCCGCCTGCTTTTCCGGCTCCGGAGCCATGCGGCGGAGAAGACGGTGCTTGACAATGCAGTTTATCGGTGATAAACTGCATTTAGTTTATAGAGAATAAACAGGAGAGCGCGAGGATGGAAGACCTGAAGCTGGGGCGGTGGAGGAGCGGTTCGCGGAGCTGATCTGGGCCCATGAGCCCCTTTCCTCCCGGGAACTGGCGGAGCTCTGCCGGCAGGAGCTGAACTGGAAACGGCCTACCACCTACACCGTGCTGCGGAAGCTCTGCGAGAAGGGGATATTCCGGAATGCCGGCGGCGTCGTTTCCTCCCGGATCTCCCGGGGGGATTTCCTGGCCATGCGGGGGGAGCGGTTCGTCAGTGAGAGCTACGGGGGCTCCCTGCCCGCCTTTGTTGCGGCCTTTACTTCCCGGAACAAGCTTACGGCGGAGGAAACAGACGCCATCCAGAAGCTCATTGACGAGGCCCGTCGGGAGGGGTGAGAATGGAAGCGATCCTGTCGGCGCTCCGGATGTTTTTCCCGGTCCTGCTGCGCATGAGTCTTTCCGCGGCCGTTCTGACGGCGGTGGTGGTCCTGCTGCGCTTCCTCCTGGGGAAGGTGCCGAAGTGGATCCGCTGCCTCCTGTGGCTGCTGGTGGCGGCGAGGCTGCTGTGTCCCGCCGTGCCCCAGTCCAGGGTGAGCCTTATGCCCCTGGAGGAGAGCGCCCTGGCATCCGGGGAGGGACTGGTTTCCGCCATGGAGGGAGCCCTGCCGGCGCTGGAATGGGAAACGCCCCGGGACCATGCCGTGAATCGGGCGGACGGGGAGGCGCAGAACATCCGGGTCAGCACTGAGGTCTCTCCCGATCAGTATCTGCCTCTGATCTGGACGGCGGGGGCGCTGACCATGCTCCTGTATGCCCTGGTGAGCTTCCTGCGCCTCCGGCGGCGTACCGGGGCGTCGGTGCGGCTCCGGGAGAACGTGTACCTCTGCGATGAAGTGGATTCCCCCTTTATCCTGGGGGTGTTCCGGCCCCGGATCTGCCTGCCCTCCGGGCTGGAGGAGCCGCAGCTGAGCCATGTGCTGGCCCATGAAAAGGCCCATCTCCGCCGCCGGGACCATCTGTGGAAGCCTTTGGGCTATCTGCTCCTGTCCCTGCACTGGTTCAATCCCGTCCTCTGGCTGGCCTACGTCCTGCTTTGCCGGGATATTGAACTGGCCTGCGACGAACGGGCGGTGCGGGACCTGGACCCGGAGGCTCGGGCGGACTATTCCCAGGCCCTGCTGGACCTGAGCCGTCCGGGAAGAGCGGTGGCCGCCTGTCCCCTGGCCTTCGGGGAGGCGGGGGTGAAGCAGCGGGTGAAGAATGTGCTGAATTACCGGAAGCCCGCCTTCTGGATCATCCTGGCGGCCCTTCTGCTGGGCCTCCTGTCGGCGGTGTTCTTCCTGACGGACCCGGTACCCCTGAAGCTGCGGGAGGACGCCATCATTTACGCGCATTATTTCGATGATTACGGCGGCTTTGAGCTGGATCCGGAGGCGGGAAGGGAACTGGCGGGGCTGATCCGTCAATACGGCAAGCGCCGGATCCGGAATACCGCCTGGTCCGGCACCCTGGGCATGAGCGTGACCCTGGGGGACGAGGATCATCAAATGGTCACGGTGGAGTACCGCTATGCCAACAGCTACAGCTTCTGGAAGGGCGCGGAGGATGACTACCACTCCGTGGTCAGCTCTCATGATGGGACCTGGCGGATGGAATACGATTTCGACGCCGCCTTTCTGGATTGGAAAAGCCGCTGGATCCCCAGCCCGGAGGAGCGGAAGACCTCCGGCCTGTTCTACGGAATATCGAGGGTGGTCTATGTATCCGAGGGGTTTCGGGAATGGATGACGGAGACCGGCAGCGCCGGAACGGATCTGCCCATCCTCCCTGAGGTCTACGATCCGGAGGCTCCGGCGGAGACTTGGCCGAGGTTCTGCGTTACCCCGGAGAAAAAACTGCTGATCCGAAAGGGAACGGAGGGGGATACCTGGATCGCCGCCGGAAAGCAGCATTGGTTCACGCCCACAGCAGACAATTTTGACCGGTATTACCGGAATGTGCAGGACAAGCTCCCCAATCTGCGGAAGCGCACCCGGAACGCCTGGCGTGTGCCGGGGCGGGATATGTCCGGCAGTGTGTTCTACGATCTGCTGGAGCTGGAGACCGGCCAGCTGTACCTGGCCTATGGATATTATGATGAAAGTGAGGCAGGAGACCCGTACTCTGATGATTCCACGGTGTACTGGCTGGTTTGCCTGAACGCCGTGCTCGAAGGGAGGATCAGCGCCGTGGTGACCCCGATGGCCCTGCGGGAAAAATATCCGGAATACTATGATCTCCCCACCGATAAGGGCCTGGAGCTCTATGTCTGGCAGCTGGCGGAAGGAGCCTGGTCCTGCGGCCTCATGGCCGGGACAAACCGGGAGAAGACCAATGAGGAGCTCTGGAACCTGAGAGCGGCCTCGGTGGGGGAAATGCAGGAGATCCTAGCCTCCTACAAGCTCCCGGCGGAGGAGATCGCGGTCATTCCCATCCATGTGCCCTATTCCAGCTATATGTACGTCATCAATGAGGACTATCGGGCAGCCGTACGGGAGATGTTCTTCGGGAAAGAGGAGCCGATCCCCCTCCTGTCCGTCAGCTGCTCCGGGGAGGACAGCATCTTTCCCTACTTTTATTCCCGCTGGTCGGAGACCTGGACCGGGGACGGTTTCCTGGCTGCCGACGGGGAGCCCGTGGAGACGATGATCGCGGAGCACAGGGAGGAGATCCCCATCCTGGTTTTCCGGGGAGAGCTGAAGCTGCGTCTCGCGGAAGGAGTCAGCCGGAGCAGACCCTTGCTCCGGGTCTACGATCAGGAGCTGACGATGCTGATCTCGGAGCCCGAGGAGGACCTTTCGGTTCTGGAGGATCTGCCGCCGGGGACCTATTGGTGCTCCCTGGTGGTCAGCCGGAAGGGAACGTATATTCCCGAAGCGGACCGCTGCGAGTCGGCCGGTTACAACTGCATTTTCGCCCTGATCATACCGGGATAAGCCGATACGCAAAACATGGGCTGAGCGGTTTTGTCCGCTCAGCCCTTACGATTCTCTTGTGCTATACCGGCATCTCCGGCAGCTCCGTCAGCTTCCTCAGTATCCCCTCCATCCGGGCGTGTACCGCCTCCCGGTCCCCCGCCTTTGCCAGGGATCCCCATTGCAGGTCGCCCAGCCAGAAAGCCGTGATGATCCCGTACAGACTGGGGTACAGCTCCCGTTCCTCCCGGGTGAAGGGGCGTTCCCCTTGGTACCCCCGGAGAAAAGCGGACAGGATCCGCGCCTCCCGGTCCTGCAGGTCCTCCGGGTAGTCCATGAGCCGGGCTTCGAAGACGGCCTGCATCACGGCGTCCGCGAAGAGCCCGTTATCCCCGCAGTTGTTGAAGTCGAAGATCCCCAGCTTTCCTTCGCCGGTACGGTAGAGGTTGCAGTCGCTGACGTCCCCCTGCACCGCATACCGGGGCGCCCGGTCCAGGGCCTGGATCTTTCCCCGCAGGGCAAAGTACCGCCGGAGGATCTCCCCATACAGGGTTCCGTCCGTCTCCCGGAGAAAACTCCCCATATCGGTGAAGGCGGAAAAGCGAAACAGGTCGTTCCGCCGGAGGGGATCGAAGAGCACCGGCCCGTCCACGTGGACGTTCTCCCCCTCCGCGATATTGTGCATCCGGGCCAGGAGCGCCCCGGTCTCCTCCGCCGTGGGGATATCCACCAGGGTCAGCTCCCCGGGGGCGAATTCCTCCAGATTCGCTAGGACCTTATACCCGTTCAGCGCATATTCCCGGGCAAAAAGCCCCTCACTGCGCAGGACCCGGGGCGTTTCGACGCCCCGGTCCCGGAGAAGCCGGGCGAACCGGCTCTGGGCCTCCGCCAGCGCCCACGTCACCTCCGGCTCCCGGCGCAGGCGCAGAACGTAGCGCCGCCCGTCCTCCGTGTCCGCCCGGAGGATCAGGCGCACGTCCGGCCCGCCTTCGGTATAGTCGTATCGCTGCAGCTCCGTCAGGGCCGCAGCGGGGGAGAGGACGCCGAAATCCCGAAGAATGGGGGTGGCCTCCCCGGGGGTCAGGGTGAGCATGGCTGTGAATCTCCTGTTTCCGATTTGACCTCCACCGCCCGCTTGGCGGCGGAGGGGGGCGCCGCCCCCGTCAGCAGAGTCAGCCGGTCCGCAGCCCAGAGCCCCTCCAGCCGCCGGGCCAACTCCAGCAGGCTCCCTCCGGGAGCCAGGTCCGCGGTCAGCGTGAGCCGCCCCCCCTCCAGGGAGGCGGCGTAATCATAGAGCTCATCCCAGCCCAGGAGACGTTCATCCAGGGCATAGATGGAAATGGGCTTGGCCCGCTCCGTCAGCCGTCCCAGGACCCGGTCCAGCCGGGGCCCGGTATAGCCGCAGGGGCAGACCCCGGGCAGCAGCCGCCCATAGTCCCCGGTGCGGTAGCGCCGAAGGGGCATGGCCTCCCGCCGCAGGGTGGTGAAGACGATCTCCCCCCACTGGCCCGCCGGCAGGACCCGGTCCGTGCCGGGCTCCACGATCTCCACCTCCAGCTCGTCCCCCCGGATATGCCGTCCCTCCAGGGCGGGGCACTGCACCGCGAAGCCCAGGCCGCTTTCCGTCAGGCCGTAATGGTCGAAGACGGCGCAGCCCCAGAGCCGCTCCAGGGTATCCCGCAGGCTCTCCGCCAGATAGTCCCCGCTGAGGAGTACGGTCCGGGGCCGGAGCTCTGGCGCCAGAAGGCAGAGCCGCCGGATCTGAACCGGCAGCCCCACGATGGTATGGGGCCGGAATTCCCGCAGGGCGGAAACCGTTTCGCCGTAATCCCGCACCGCTCCCAGGAGCAGGGGCTCCGTACCCAGGCGGCGCAGCCCCTCCTCCAGCAGCCGCCCCAGCCCATCCGGACTGAGACTGCCGATGCAGGCCGCCACCCGGTCCCCCGGGCGGGCGATCTGGGCCATGCCGGAGCGGAAGAATTCGATGGTCCGCTCCAGGTCCCCAGCGCTGAAAAACAGCCGCTTGGCGGGACCGGTGCTGCCGGAGGACTGGAGGCTCACGATCCGCTTGACCTCCCCCTGGCTGACCTGGACAAAGTCGGCGGGGCGGGCGATCAGGTCCTCCGGAGTGGTGAAGCCCTTCACTTATCCTCCAGGGCCTCCTCCACCTCAGCCATCCGGCCCTCCGCCAGGGCCTGGGAGATATATACCTTGCTGCATTTGGGGCATACCGGCACCTCATGGGAGAAGGAGCGGTTCATATAGCTGAACACCACCTTCTTCATCACCAGGGGTTCCCCGCACTGATTGCATTTCCAGTTGATCCCGTCCATATCAGATGGTCCTCTCCCATTTCATCCTGTGGCTGTAGGCTGTACACACGGTGTAATCCTCTGCCCCGCCGCCGGGGGTGGGCTTATACTGCACCCAGTAGGTCACCACCGGCTTTACCAGGCTGGCGAGACTCCAGCCCTCCTCGGATACCAGCTTGTCCCCGCCGGTCTCGGCGGTCCAGATGGTCTCCTGAATATCCCGGAGGCTGATGAAGCAGCGCTCCAGCTTTTCCGCCAGCCCTTCCTCCAGGGTCAGACGCAGCCCGTCCCAGGGCTGACGCTCCGGCGCGAAATCCATGTTCCAGATCTCCTTCATCAGGCTCTGCTTGAGCCGCAGAGCGTTTTCATGCTTTTCCAGGATGGTAGGCGTTCTCTCCTGCCCGCCGGGGAAGTACAGGTCCAGGATGTGAGCCGCGCTCTTGCCCCGTTCCCGGAACACCTCCAGGCAGTTGGCGCAGTAGACGAAATAGGGCTTATCCGAGAGGGCGGCGCTGTTCTCCCCGATCTCCCGGTACATCTCCGGGTTGGGGATGCGGATATGTCCGCCGTAGCCGCAGCAGCGGCCAGGGCCCTCGATCTCCTCCAGCTCCGCGCCGGTGCGCCTTGCCAGCTCCCGCACGGCGCTCTTCATCTCCCCGAAGGCCCGGGCGGCGCAGGGGTCGAACACCGCAGCCTGGGGGAAGGGGGTTCCCGTCGGCTTCAGGCCCGCCTCCGCCATGAGGGCGTAGAGGGAGACCTGAGGGATCTCCGGCAGGGCGTCCGCAAAGGTGCGCTCGCAGGTGGCACAGGCAAAAACCAGGGTGGGCTTCCCCAGGGATTCCCATTCCTGCCGCAGCTTCGTCTTTACCGCCTCCAGCCGGTCCAGATCCCCGGCCCACAGGGCGGGCACGCCGCAGCAGCCCAGCATGAGCCCCACCTCTCCGGGCTTCATCTCCCTCAGGAAACGGTAGGCCGCCTTTACCTGCTCCGGGGCGTCCATCCCCAGGCGACAGCCCGGGAAGAAGGCATAGGCGCAGGTCTGCTTCCCCGGCGGGGGCAGACAGACGGAGGCCTCCCCGGAGGCAAGATCCAGCTCCTTGAGCCAAAAGTCGTGGAAGGCTCTGGGTCCGGTATTCCGGCGGAAGCGGTCTGTGCGGGAGAGCATGAACACCGCCCCCAGGTCCGCATGCTCCGGACAGACCTCCTTGCAGAGGCCGCAGTTGGTGCAGGAATAGGTCTGGCGCACGATGCTCTGGGTGGCGATGGGCGGCGCCGCGGCGGAATCCGCGTAGGTCTCCCGGGCGATGCCATGGGGCTTTTTCCGGTATTTTTTCAGCATTTCGCAGCCATCCAGACAGGCGCTGCAGTCGCACTGCAGGCAGCGGGCGGCCTCCGCCTGGGCCCCCTCCTCCGTCTCCGGATCCCGGGGAGGCTCGGCTTCTATGCCCGGGTGGGGGAGGTAGCGCTCGCAGGGGTTCTCGTGCCGGGGATCCTGGATCTCCTCCCGGCGGCCGGTCATGAGGAAGGACTCTATGGCCTTGGCGGCCTGGGGCCCCATGGCGACGCCTTCGATCAGGCTCCTGCCTGCAGCTTCGCCGCCCGGATAGAAGCGCTCATCCGCCCAGACGGCCCCGTCCCGGCCGGTGGCCAGATAGACGGCGTCGTAGTCCGCCAGCTCCTCCGGATCCAGGATCTCCCGCCCGTAGACGAATTCCAGGAACCCGGGCTTCACGGCGGTGAACTGGAAGCGGAACTCCTCGTCGAACTCCGGGAAGCGGGGATGGGTGCGGAGGCTTCCGCCCCAGGTCTCCTCCCGCTCGAACACGGTGACGATATACTTTTTCAGCGCCAGCTGCAGGGCGGCGGAAAGACCGGCGGGACCGGCGCCCACCACCGCCACCCTTTTGTCCTTTGGGGGAATATTGAAGCTGTCCGCCTTTTTGCTTTTGGCGAAGCGGATGGCGGCGGCCTCCAGCCCGGGCAGGTCGATGGCGCCCCCCAGCTGGGCCCGCTGGCAGTGCTCCCGGCAGGGGGCGGGACAGAGGGCGGACACCAGGCTGGGAAAGACCGCGGCGGTGCGGAGGGCCTTCCAGGCGGCGTTCCACCGCCCGTTTGCGCATTTTTCCGCAAAGGCGCGTATATCCAGCCCGAAGGGGCAGGCGCAGGAGCAGGAGGCGGGCTCGCCGTTGAAGCAGTTTCGGGTGTATTGGTTGAAGTCTTCCAGCTGCATACAGGATCACTCTCCGAGACGGGCAAAAGCCCATAATCATACAACCTGAATTATACCACAGGCCGACGGGCATTGCAAACCGGAGCGGGGGATGGTATAGTTTCCCGGGAGGGATGCGCATGAGGATCGGCGTGGTATCGGATACCCACGGGCTGCTTCGGCCGGAGGTCACGGCGGTGCTGGAGGGCTGCTCGGTCATTCTCCATGGAGGGGATATCGGCGGGCAGGATATCCTGGACGCCCTGGGGGTGCTCGCCCCGGTTTACGCGGTGCGGGGCAACAACGACTGGGGCTCCTGGGGGGAGGGCATCCCCCTGACCCTGGATCTGCCTCTGGGCGGCCTGCGGATCTGCATGGCTCATATGAAGCGGGACCTGCCCGGGGACCTGAGCCCCTATGACCTGGTGATCACAGGGCATACCCACCGGTACCTGGAGGGGAGGCAGGGGAGGACCCTGCTGCTGAATCCCGGAAGCTGCGGCCCCCGGCGCTTCGGCCAGCCCATCACCTTCGCCCTGGCGGAGGCAGGGGAGAGCGGGATCACCGTGCAGCGGGTAGAGATCCCCTGGGACTAAGGCTTGCTTTTTCCACTGCCCGTTGTTACAATTGGGCGAGTTTTGCAAAGGAGCATAAACCATGTCCATTGAACGTGCAAGAGCCTGGCTCGCCGCCCGAGGGGTGGACCCTGGCCGGATCCTGGAATTTCCCGTGTCCAGCGCCACGGTGGAGCTGGCGGCAAAAGCGCTGAGCTGCGCCCCGGAGCGCATCGCCAAAAGCCTTGCCCTGCGTCTCGTCGGCCCGGCGGGGGAGGGGGTGCTGCTGGTGGTTGCTGCGGGGGACGCCCGGCTGGACAACGCCAAGTATAAAGCCCGCTTCGGCTGCAAGCCGAAGATGCTGGGGCGGGAGGAGGCGGCGGACTGCATCGGTCATGCCGCAGGGGGCGTCTGCCCCTTCGGGGTCAACTCCGGGGTGGAGGTCTGGCTGGATGAATCCCTCCGCCGCTTCGATACCGTGTTCCCCGCGGCGGGGAGCGCCAACAGCGCCATCGAGCTGAGCCTTCGCGAGCTGGAGGAGCTGTCCTGCGCCAAGGGCTGGGTGGACGTGTGCAGACTCCCGGAAGGAAACAGATAAGGAAGGAAAAGGGAAATGACCTGGTTTTGGACTGCTCTCACCGCGACCCTGTGCTGGGGCTTCGCGGATCTGTTCTATAAAAGCGGCGCCGATCCGGAGGACCGGCGCAGCCATCTGAAGACCACCGTCGCGGTGGGGATCGTCTTCGGCCTCCATGCCGCCTATACGCTGATCTTCCAGGATATCGGCTTCGACTGGCGGAACCTCATCCGCTATGCCCCCGTCTCCGTGATGTACATCCTCTCCATGGCTATCGGCTACCTGGGCCTCCGGTACCTGGAGCTGAGCATCGTCTCTCCGGTGGAGAACTGCTCCGGCGCTCTGGCCGCCCTTCTGGGCATCCTCATCCTGCAGGAAATGCCGGAGAGCGTTTTCACCTGGATCGGCATCGTCTTCTGCTGCCTGGGCGTCTTCCTCCTGGGCCTCTTTGAGAAAAACCGGGATGCGGGGGAGATCGCCCATCAGGATGGACGGAAGTTCCGCACCGGCCTGGGGGCTTTTCTCCTGCCCCTGGCCTACTGCGTCATCGATACCCTGGGTACCTTCCTGGATGATCCCTGCCTGGATATGGAGAGCACCTGGCTGCTGAACGTGACGGAGGATACCATCGAGGACGTGGGGAATACCGCCTATGAGCTCACCTTCCTGCTGGTGGCCGTTTTGCTGATCGTCTATCTCCTGGCCACCCGGAAGAAGGTCCCGGCCCATAAGCCACCGCTGAAATACCGGGGGGCCCGGTTGGTGGCGGCGATCTTCGAGACTGCCGGGCAGTACGCCTACGCCCACGTCATCGGCGGCGCGGCGGCGGTGACCGCCCCCCTTGTGGGCTCGTACTGCGTGGTTTCCGTAGTCCTCTCCCGGCTGATCCTGAAGGAGAAGCTGCCCAGGAAGCAGTATGCCGCCATCTTCATCACCTTTGCGGGAATCATCCTTCTTGGCTTGGCGGAAGGCCTGGCGGAATAATACGAAACAACCACCTGGGGGCTGACGCATTTTCGT
>JBGUZS010000025.1:0-3665 GCA_045223835.1 Oscillospiraceae bacterium
AGGACGAGCTGGCGATCATGGCGCAGGAAGCCGGGGCGGAGCTGCTGCTCCACTGCTGGGTAGCCGGACCCATCCTGGAGGGGAACACCGTCCGGGGCGTCCTGGTGGAGACCAAGTCGGGCCGCCAGGCCATCCTGGCCAAGGTGGTCATCGACTCTACCGGCGACGGGGACCTGCTGCCCTATGTGGGCACGGAGACGGTGGATTACATGCGCCCTGGCTCCCGCATCGCCCAGTTCGGCTGGATCTACTGGATGGCCAACGTGGACCTTAAGAAATTCGACGCATTTCAGTCCGGCCAGCCGGAAGCCTATCGGGAAGCCGTGGGGAAGATCACCGCGGAGGGAGGCAGCGTCTTCTTCTGCCGGGGCCTGCTGGAGCACCAGAAGGGCGTGGTATGGGTCCACCGCCTCATCGGTTCCCTCCACCAGACCGAGCCGGTGGAGATGACCTATATCGACGTCAGCGCCAGAAGCAAGGCCGTGAAGAGCTGGGAGCTGATGAAGAAATACATGCCCGGCTTCGAGGACAGCTTCATCATGCAGACCAATCCCCAGCTGGGTACCTCCGGCGGCCTGCGCATCGTGGGGGAATACTACCTCACCGAGGCGGACATGGATTTGGACGAGCCCTACGAGGATACCATCGCCGTCTTCCCGGACAACGACCGGGGGGACAGCAGCCTGAAGCACCCCGCCACCTATATCCCCTACCGGGCCCTGCTGCCCAAGGGGGTGGAGGGGCTGATGGTGGCCTGCCGGGCCTGCTCCATGGACCATGAATTCAGCGAGTTCTTCAACCTCATCCCCCACTGCATGTGCTTCGGCCAGGCGGCAGGCCATGCGGCGGCCATCGCCCTGCAGGACGGGGTCAGCGTACGGGATATCGACTTCTCCAAGCTCCGGGCCCAGCTGCTGAAATACGGCGCCATCCTGCCGGAGGCCTGATCGTGTACACAAAAGCTGCGGAGCCCATCCGCATCGGAAATAAGCTGGTGAAGAACCGGGTCACCTTCGCCCCCACGGTGAAGTTCGACTGGACGGATACCACCGGCATCGCCATCGACCGCTTCCGCCGCCATTATGAGGACCGGGCCAGGGGCGGCGTCGGCCTCATCTGCGTGGAGGCCACCTGCGTGGAGCCGGGAGCCCGTCTCTCCCCCACCCAACTGGGACTTTGGGCGGACGGGCAGATCCCCGGGCACAGGGCCATCACCGATGCCTGCCATGCCGGCGCTACCATGCTGGTGCAGCTCCACCATGCCGGGTCCGCCGTCCATCCCGAATGCGGCCCCGCCTTCGGTCCCTCCGCCGTGGAGCGCCGGGGCAGGACCTGCGGGGAGCTGACAAAGGAGCGGATCCATGAGATCATCGCCGCCTTCGTGGCGGCGGCGAAGCGGGCCCAGGCGGCGGGATACGACGGGGTCCAGCTCCATGCCTGCCACGGCTACCTCATCAACCAGTTCATCAATCCCCATACCAATCTGCGCACGGATGAATACGGCGGCAGTATCGAGAACCGCGCTCGCTTCGGCTGCGAGATCCTCCGGGGCATCCGGGCCGCCTGCGGACCGGACTTCCTCCTCTCCATGCGGCACAGCGCGGCGGAGACCACCCTGGCGGAGAGCTGCGCCATCGCGGACCTGTATGTGGACGCCGGAGTGGACTATCTGCAGATGTCCGACGGCATCGGCCCCCACGAGGCGGATTACCCCGAAGACTATCCCTATAACAAGGTCTGCTGGATGGGGATCCAGGTGCATGAGCACATGAAGGGGCGGGTGCCCGTGAGCGTGGTGAACGGCATCCTCACCCCGGAGCAGGCCAGACGGCTCATCGACGAAGGCCTGGCGGACACGGTGGACAGCGCCAGGGCCCTTCTGGCGGATCCCAACTGGGCCAGGGCCGTGACGGAGGGGGCGGGGCATATCCCCTGCTTCGATTGCAAGGTCTGCTTCTGGAGTCCCTTCATGCCCCACCGCTGCCCCGCCGCGGCGAAACGCCATGCGCTGGATCCGGACTGCCCGGATTTTACGGATGATCAGCGCCCCATTCCGGAGTTTGCAAAGAAAGGATAAACCGATATGAGCAATATTAACCCCCGCTGGGGCAGCTGGGCCACTCCCCCGGAACCCTTCAAGCCCGAGGATTTTGAGGAAAAATACGAAACGGAAGTCCTGGTCATCGGCGCCGGCATCGCCGGTCTCAGCTGCGCCTACAGCGCGGCGGAGAAGGGCTGCAGGGTCACGGTGATCGAAAAGCTCCCCTCCTACCATGGCTTTGCCCATAACGTGGGCGTGGTGAACTCGAAGTTCATGCGCTCCCTGGGCATCGTGAACGACCCGGACGAGGTGGCCCGGGAATGGATCAAGCGCTGCGGCAACCGCTGCGACGAGCGCCTGGTCCGCCTCTTCGTGGACTACAGCGAGGAGGCCATGGACTGGGCCATTGACAATGTGATGAAGCCGGAATACGGCGGCGTGCGCATCAATCTCCAGGGGGCCGCCTACAAGGGCGAGACCTACAAGGAGCTGTATACCGCCCACTGCTTCTATGACGGGCCCGTGGCCCGGAGCGGCAAGTTCGGCGGCCTGAACGAGCTTATGGAGCCCATGTACCGGGAATCCCTGAAGCTGGGCAGCCGCTTCCTGTTCAACACCACCATGCTCCAGCTCATCAAGGAGAACGGGCGGGTGGTGGGCGCCGCCGCCCGCACCCAGGAGGGCAAGCTCATCGCCGTATATGCCAGCCAGGGCGTTTTGGTGGCCACCGGCGGCATCGGCGGCAATGAGGAGATGTGCGAGGACCTGTGCCCCATCGCCAACCGGGTGGCGGTGAAGGCCAATTTCCCCAAGGGGATCGACCTGGGGGAGGGCCACAAGGCCTGTCTCTGGGCCGGGGCGGCCTTCGAGGACGGCCCCTTCCCCACCATGATGCATCCCCAAGCCATCCGCCATTCCAACTACTGCTTCCTCTTCGTCACACCCAAGGGCAAGCGGTATATGAACGAGGATAACTACCTCCAGGGCCGGAGCCTGGGCATCGTGAAGACCGGCTACAAGTGGTGCTGGACCATCTTCGACTCCGACTGGGCGAAAAAAGTGCCGGAGACCCTGAAGTACGGCGGCGGCATCTACTGGGGCGAGAGCTTCAACTACGTGGGGGGCAAGGAATTCGATGAGGAGGACG
Organism: Oscillospiraceae bacterium; assembly: GCA_045223835.1. Lineage (GTDB taxonomy): Bacteria > Bacillota > Clostridia > Oscillospirales > Oscillospiraceae > UBA1774. The sequence goes on from JBGUZS010000025.1 coordinate 3,189, forward strand.
TGGGCCGGAAGATCCAGGCCAGCCTGAACGCGGGCTCCTCCGTTATGGCGGATACCCCCAGGGAGCTGGCGGAGAAGATGGGCGTCGACCCGGATACCTTCGAGGAGACCTTCAACCGGTACAATGAGTTCTGCCGCAAGGGGCATGACGACGAATTCGGCAAGCGGAAGGAGCTGCTGATCCCCCTGGACAAGCCCCCCTTCATCGCCCGGAAATTCGGCGCCGCCCTTCTCTCCGTCTGCGGCGGCGTGAAGGTGGATGAGCGCTTCCGCGCCCTGGACGAGAATAACGACCCCGTCCCCGGGCTCTATGTTCTGGGCAACACCATGGCGGGCCGGTACGGGGTGGACTACCCCATGCTCATGCCCGGGAACTCCACCGGCTCCGGCATGACCTACGGCTACCTCCTGGGCCGGTATTTCGGCGCGGGGGAAGGGAAATAAAAACAAAACATGCTGTATCATAGGAAAGCGGGGG
>JBGUZS010000026.1:0-14199 GCA_045223835.1 Oscillospiraceae bacterium
GAGAAGCACAGCCTGGAGATCGGCTCCAACTCCTTCATCCCCGGCTTCGAGATCCAGCTCATCGGCGCCTCCGCCGGCGAGGATACGGAGGTCAACGTCACCTTCCCCGAGGATTACCATGCCGAGGAGCTGAAGGGCAAGCCCGCGGTGTTCAAGTGCCATATTCATGAGGTGAAGGAGAAGCTCCTGCCCGAGGCGGACGACGAATTCGCCAAGGACGTGAGCGAGTTCGACACCATGGCGGAATACCGCAAGAGCGTGGAGGATAAGCTCCTGAAGCAGAAGGAGAGCCAGACCCGGGACGCCTTCCTGGATCTGCTCCTGGCCCAGGTGACGGACGGCATGAAGGTGGACCTGAACGAAGCCATGGTGAACGAGCGGGCCCAGCAGATGGTCCAGGATATGGCCCAGCGCATGCAGAACCAGGGCATCCCCTTCGAGACCTACCTGAGCTGGATGGGCACCAACGCGGAGGACTTCACCAAGATGCAGCTGCAGAACGCGGAGAAGACCATCCGGCAGGAGCTGGCCCTGGCCAAGATCGCCGAGCTGGAGGGCCTCACCGTCACGGAGGAGGACAAGGACGCGGAGCTGCAGAAGGCCGCCGACCAGTACGGCGTGGATCTGGATACCGTGAAGAACTTCATGGACGCCGATATGCTCACGGACGGCATCCTGTACAATAAGGCCGCGGACCTCATCATCGCCAACGCCACCGCCCTGCCCGAGCCCGCCGAGGAGGAGAAGCCCGCGGAGGAGAAGGCCGAGGAGCCGGAAAAGGCGGAGTGAGCCCTTTTTCCGGGGGCGCGGTATAAACCCGGCGGAAACCGGGTATGCTCCGAAAACGGAGCGGAATGAATCGGAAAAGGAGGCGTGCGCATGAGCAGCCTGATCCCTTATGTGGTGGAACAGACCTCCCGGGGGGAGCGGTCCTATGACCTGTACTCCCGGCTTCTGAACGACCGGATCGTTTTCCTCAACGGAGAGGTGAACGAAGCCTCCGCCAGCATCATCGTCGCGGAGCTCCTGTACCTGGAGGCCCAGGATCCGGACAAGGATATCCAGATGTATATCAACAGCCCCGGCGGCTCCGTGACGGACGGCCTGGCGATCTACGATACCATGCAGTACATCAAGGCGGATGTATCCACCATCTGCGTGGGCATGGCCGCCAGCATGGGCGCCTTCCTGCTCTCCGCCGGCGCCAAGGGCAAGCGGATGGCGCTGCCCCATGCGGAGATCATGATCCACCAGGTCCTGGGGGGCACCCAGGGCCAGGAGACGGATATCCAGATCGAAGCCCGGCATATCGCCCGCATCAAGCACACCCTGACCGAGGCCCTGTCCGCCAGCACCGGAAAGAGCTACGAGCAGATCTATGCGGACTGCGAGCGAAACAACTGGATGACCGCGGAGGAGGCTGCGGAATACGGCCTCATCGACAAGGTCATCACAAAGCGATAAATGAAATCGACCTGCTGCGGGGCCGTGCCGATGGCTCGGCCTCACTTTTCTCATTGGATTTGACCCTTTTGCGGTCTGAACGGAGCGAAGAGGAATGAAAATGGATGAAAAGCATATTGCCAGATGCTCCTTCTGCGGCAAATCTCAGGACGATGTGACCCGGATCTTTGCGGGCCGCAACGCCTTTATCTGCAATGAATGCGTCAGCGCCTGCGTGCGGATCATGCAGGACGACATGACTCTGCCCGTGCGCCCCAAGGCGGACGGGCTCCTGGGGGAAAACGGCGGCCTGCCCACCCCGGGGGAGATCAAGAGCTTTCTGGATCAGTATATCATCGGACAGGAGCGGGCGAAGATCGCTCTTTCCGTCGCGGTTTACAACCACTATAAGCGGATCCTCCATGGGGGAGAGGACGAGGATGTGGAGCTCCAGAAGAGCAACATCCTGCTTCTTGGCCCCACGGGCTCCGGCAAGACCCTTTTCGCCCAGACCCTGGCGAAGCTCCTGCAGGTGCCCTTTGCCATCGCGGACGCCACCACCCTGACGGAAGCGGGCTATGTGGGGGACGACGTGGAGAACATCCTTCTCCGGCTGCTCCAGGCGGCGGACTACGATGTGGAGCAGGCGGAGCGGGGGATCATCTATATCGACGAGCTGGACAAGGTCTCCCGGAAGAGCGAAAACGTTTCCATCACCCGGGATGTGAGCGGCGAGGGGGTGCAGCAGGCCCTTCTGAAGATCCTGGAGGGCACCGTGGCCAACGTTCCGCCCCAGGGCGGGCGGAAGCATCCCCACCAGGAATTCATCCAGGTGGATACCCGGAATATCCTCTTTATCTGCGGCGGCGCCTTCGCCGGCCTGGAGCAGATCATCGAGAGCCGGATGAGCAAGGCCACCATCGGCTTCGGCGGGGATATCCCCAGCCGGACGAAGAAGGACGTGGGGGCGATCCTCCAGAATGTGCAGCCTCACGATATCCTGAAATACGGCCTGATCCCGGAGCTGGTGGGCCGGCTGCCGGTGATCACCCCCCTCCACGGCCTGGACCGGGACAACCTGATCCAGATCCTCACCCAGCCCAAGAACAGCCTGACCAGGCAGTACCAGGCGCTTATGCGGTACGACAATGTGGAGCTCACCTTCACCCAGGACGCCCTGGAGGCGGTGGCGGATCAGGCCCTGGAAATGGACCTGGGGGCCAGGGGCCTGAGAAGCATCATGGAGCGGGTGATGACGGAGATCATGTACGAGATCCCCTCCGATCCGGAGATCACCGCCGTGGAGATCACCGGAGACTGCATCCGGGGCGCCGCGAAACCGGTGATCACCCGCCGGAAGCCCGAGCTGGCTGGCTGAACGCCCCAGCGGTCGCCGCGCTGCGGCAGCCTGGCCGAAGCCCCCTTCCGGGGCGGTAGTCGGTCGGTCCTGCCGGCAGCGCGGTTATCTTCTCCCAGGAAAGGAGAATCAACATGAGCGAAAGAATGGAACAGCTGCCCATGATCCCTCTCCGGGGCCTGCAGGTCTTTCCGGAGATGGTGCTGAATTTCGACCTGGAGCGTCCCCTCTCCATCGCCGCGCTGAACTACGCCATGGAGGGAGACCGGCGGATCTATCTCCTGTGCCAGTCCGACCCGGAGGCGGAGGAGCCGGAGGAGAGCGAGCTCTTCAAGGTGGGCACCGTGGCGGAGATCCGCCAGATCCTCCGCATCCCGGGGGGCGGCGTCCGGGTCCTGGTGAAGGGCATGTACCGGGCGGAGCTCCTGCGGGTGCTGGAGCATATCCCCTTCTACCGGGCTGAGGTCCGGCAGCAGGAGGAGGCGGAGAGCGGGGAGTCTCCCCGGTACTGGGAGGCGCTGATCCGCCGCACCCGGGGCCTGATGGCCCATCTCACAGAGCTCCTGCCGGAAAACCATCCGGATTTTCTGGGGGGCATCGCCGGCAGCCACAGCCCCGGCTATGTGGCGGACTACCTGGGCCAGACCCTGCGGCTGACGCCGGAGGACAGGCAGCAGCTTCTGGACGAGGCGGAGCCCGTGCGGCGGCTGGAGCTTCTGGATGAAATGCTCACCCATGAGATCGCCGTTCTGGAGGTGGAGGAGCAGATCCAGCGCAAGACCCAGGGCCGCCTGGCCGCCGCCCAGCGGGAGGGGATCCTCCGGGAGCAGCTCCGCACCATCCAGATGGAGCTGGGGATGGACGAGGAGCAGGAGGCCGCCTCCGAGATGGACGAGTATACGGAGCGGATCGACGCCCTGGAGGCCTCCGACGAAGTCAAGGAAAAGCTGCGGAAGGAACTGAACCGCCTGGCCCGTCAGGGCTTCGCCTCCTCGGAGGCGGCGGTGCTGCGCACCTGGCTGGATACGGTCCTGGGGCTTCCCTGGAACGTGGAGACCGAGGACTGCTACAATGTGGAGCAGACCCGCCGGATCCTGGACGAGGATCACTATGGCCTGGAAAAGGTGAAGGAGCGGATCCTGGAATTCGTGGCCGTCCGGCAGCTGGCCCCCGACCTGAAGGGGACCATCCTCTGCCTGGTGGGCCCTCCGGGCACCGGCAAGACCTCCATCGGCAAGAGCATCGCCCGGGCCCTGGGCCGGAAGCTGGGCCGCATCAGCCTGGGGGGCATCCATGACGAGGCGGAGATCCGGGGCCACCGGAAGACCTATGTGGGCGCCATGCCCGGGCGGATCATGACCGCCGTTTCCCAGGCGGAGAGCCGGAACCCGGTCCTCCTGCTGGATGAGATCGATAAGCTGGGCAGCGATTACCGGGGGGATCCCTCCGCCGCCATGCTGGAGGCCCTGGATTCCGAGCAGAACAGCAGCTTCCGGGACCACTACCTGGAGGTGCCCTTCGACCTCTCCGACGTGCTGTTCATCACCACCGCCAACACCACCGCCACCATTCCCCGGCCCCTGATGGACCGGATGGAGATCATCGAGCTCAGCAGCTATACGGACGAGGAAAAGCTGCATATCGCCAAGGACCACCTGCTGCCCAAGCAGCGGAAGCGCCATGGCCTGAAGGCCCGGGAGCTTCGGATCGGCGACACCGCCCTCCGGGAGATCATCTCCGGCTGGACGGAGGAATCCGGCGTGCGCATGCTGGAGCGGGAGCTGGCGGCGGTATGCCGCAAGGCCGCCATGCGCCTGGTGGAGGGGGAAAACAAGAGCGTGGGCGTCAAAGCCTCCGAGCTGGAAAAGTTCCTGGGCGTCCGGCGGTTCAAGCCGGAGGAAAAGCGGCTGGAGCCCGCCGTGGGCCTGGCCCGGGGCCTGGCCTGGACCAGCGTGGGCGGCGTCACTCTGGATGTGGAGGTGAACGTCATGGAGGGCACCGGCCGTCTGGAGCTCACCGGCAACCTGGGGAAGGTGATGCAGGAATCCGCCCAGGCGGGCTTGAGCTATATCCGCAGCCGGGCCGCCATCCTGGGCATCGACCCGGAGTTCTACCGGAAGAAGGATATCCACATCCATTTCCCCGAGGGCGGCGTACCCAAGGACGGCCCCAGCGCGGGCATCACCATCACCCTGGCCATGATCTCCGCCCTCACCGGCGCGCCCCTCCGGGGCGACCTGGCCATGACCGGGGAGATCACCCTCCGGGGCAGGATCCTGGCCATCGGCGGCCTGAAGGAGAAGACCATGGCCGCCTTGCGGGCGGGGGTCAAGACCGTGCTGATCCCGGCGGAGAACGAGGCGGACCTGGCGGAGATCGACCCGGATGTGCGGGGCGCTCTGCAGTTCGTCACCGCGAAGCATATCGACGATGTGCTCCATACCGCCCTGGATTTCACCGGCATCCAGCCCTGGAAGCCGGAGGAGAAGCAGCCGGAAGCGGCCTCCGCTCCGGAGCGGGAGGGGCGGGGCGAGCAGCCCAGACCCACGGTAAGCTGAAAGGTGTAATATCGGGAGAGGCCCGGCCATGCGCCGAGTCTCTCTTATTCTCCCCCTGGTTGACATAATAATTCCCCGGCCGTCAGCTGCGGATTCAAGGGGAAGGATGTGTCGGTCTGCAGGCCTCGCCTGTAGGTGCGGAAGCACCCTTTGCCTCTGCTTTTCCATCTGCCCCTCATCAGTCATCCGCCCTGCGTGAGACGGCGGATGCCAGCTTCCCCCAAGGGAAGCCAGACCGCGCGGCGGGGACGGGGAGGCGATACGCAATGGCCATCGTCTGAACGCTGAAGTATTTAGACTTAGACTCAGTTATCCCCGTCCTTCGTAAAACCACCGCAACCCTGGGGAGGATCCAAGGGAGGGGCTCGCAAGCCCCTCCTTGGCCGGGAGGAGGGGTCCCGGGGAACCATGTGGAAGGTTCCCCGGGCAATCTTTTGATTCCTTTCCCATCGGGAAAGGAATACCTCCCCGGCGAGGGGCTGCGTCCGCAATGGCGCAATTCATTATTGCAGGGCATAGGATGGACCGGCAGGCTGCCGGGAGAGAAGAACCGATGGGGATGGGAAGCGGTTTCGGCCGCCTCCCGTCCCTTGCCGGATTTGGGGCCTGCCATAGAAAATCGTGAATAGAGGGGGAATACCCTTTGCAGGATGCCTATATCGGCCTCCGCTCCCTCACCTATGCCCAGCGTGCGGCCAGGTTTTTAACCGGCCTGGGGATGCCGGCCAATGCCGCCCGGGCGCCCTGGTCCGGCGGAGGCTGCGCCTATGCCCTTCGCCTGCGGCGGGGAGACCTGGAGACGGCGCTGGAGCGGCTTCGGGAGGCGGGCTTCGCCCCGGGCCGGATCTGGCTGCGGGAGAGGGACGGAACGCTCCGGGAGGCGGCGCCGTGATCTATCTGGATAACGCCGCCACCACGCTCCAGAAGCCCGCCGCCGTTTACCGGGCGGTGGAGCGGGCCATGATGACCCTGGCCAGTCCCGGCCGGGGGGGATATCCCGCCGCCATGGCGGCGGCGGAGGAGGCGTACCGCTGCCGGGAGACGGCGGCGGCGCTTTTCGGAATGAAGGAGCCGGAGCGGGTGGTCTTCTGCCTGAACGCCACCCATGGGCTGAACCTGGCGATCAAGGCCCTGGTCCGACCCGGGGAACGGGCGGTGATCTCCGGCTATGAGCATAACGCGGTGCTTCGACCCCTCCATGCCCTGGGGGCCAGGATCCGGGTGGCCGCGGCACCGCCCTTCGACCCTGCCGGGATGCTGGAGGCCTACGCCCGGGAGCTGAAGCAGGGGGCGGCTCTGGCGGTGGTGAACCATGTCTCCAACGTATTCGGCTGCATCCAGCCGGTGGAGGAGATCGCCGCCCTCTGCGGGGAGCGGGGGGTGCCGCTGGTGGTGGACGCCTCCCAGAGCGCCGGGCTCCTGCCCCTGGAGCCGGAGAAATGGCATGCATCCTTCGTGGCCATGCCCGGGCACAAGGGCCTGTACGGCCCCCAGGGCACCGGTCTGCTCCTGTGCGGCAGACAGCCGGGGGACGGAAGCATCCGGACCCTCCTGGAGGGCGGCTCGGGCAGCAGTCCCCGGCTCCGGGAGATGCCTGATTGGCTGCCGGACCGGCTGGAGGCGGGGACCCACAATATGCCCGGCATCGCCGGGCTGCGGGCCGGGCTGGATTTCGTCGCCCGCCTGGGGTCGGAGGCCATCCTGGCCCATGAGCGGAAGCTCATCCGCCTGGCGGCGGCGCTCCTGGGGGAGAATCCCCGGCTCCGGGTATACGCCGCCCCGGACCCCGGGCTCCAGGGGGGAGTCCTCTCCTTCCGGGTGGCGGATCTGGACTGCGAGGCGGCGGCGCAGCGGCTGGCGGAGCGGGGCTTTTCCCTCCGGGCGGGGCTCCACTGCGCGCCCCTGGCCCACGACACCGCGGGAACGGGGAGCGGCGGAACGGTGCGCATGAGCGTATCCGCCTTCACCCGGGAGGGGCAGGTTCGTCGGCTGGCAAAAGCCCTGGAAAACTTATGACCAAACGCGGAAACCGCTTGTCAAGCGGGAGCGGATAAGATATAATATAGGTTAGCACTATAGGTCCTGCCGCAGGCGGAAGCCCGGCGGCAGGGCCGAGAGAAAGGATGGGGGAAAGTCCGAATGGGTTTTTGGGACATGCTGCTGAGCCTGATCAGGACCATACGGATCAACGACGTGATCGATATGGCGATCATGGCTTTCCTCCTGTACAAGATCCTGTACTTCCTGGCCAGGACCGGCTCGGGCCGGGCGCTGCGGGGCCTGCTGCTGATTATCGTGGCCATGCTCATCGCCAAGAAGCTGGACCTGTATATGTTCAACTTCGTCTTCGGTAAGGCGCTGGAATTGGGGGTCCTGATCCTGCTGATCGTGTTTCAGCCGGAGGTCCGGGCCATGCTGGAAAAGGTGGGTGCGGTGACGCGGTTCATCCCCGGCTCGGAGCGCAGCAAGGTGCTGGGCAGCTGCATCGAAGAGGTGGTGAAGGCCTGCGACCCCCTTTCCAAGACCAAGACCGGGGCCCTGATCGTTTTTGAACGGGATAACGACCTGAACGAGGAGGTTCAGACCGGCGTCCTCATCGACGTGGAGACCCGGTCCATCCTCCTGCAGCATATCTTCGACAAGAATACCGTTCTCCATGACGGCGCGGTGATCATCCGCAATGAGCGGATCTATGCCGCCCGCTGCCGTCTGCCCTCCAGCAAGCGGCTGGACCTGCCCCAGCGGTATGGCATGCGCCACCGGGCCGCCCTGGGGATGAGCGAGCATTCCGACGCGGCGGTGGTGATCGTCAGCGAGCAGACCGGCGAGATCAGCTTTGCGCTGAACGGGGAGATCTACCCCAATATCAGCCTCAGCGAGCTGGAGAACCGGCTGGATCAGTGTCTCCTGCGCAGTCCGGATAACGAAGGCGGGGAGGAGGGCCTCCGGGCCGCCCTGAAGAGCCGCTTCGGCGCCATCCGCAAAAAGCTGACACCGGTAAAGGAAGACGAGAATGAAAACCATCAAGAAGATCGCCAGTAGCCGCGCCCTGTTCATCGTCCTGGCCTGTATCCTCTCCGTGATCCTCTGGCTGTATGTGGCCTCCTACGCCAATACGGATATGGAGGCGGAGCTCACCGGCCTGGAGATCAACTATGTGGGAGGAGACGATATCCTCAGGGACCGGAAGCTCCTGGTGACGGAGAAGGATCAGCAGAGCGTCAGCCTGACCATCATGGGCAGGCGGAACGTGATCTCCGCCATCCGGAAGGAGGATGTGCAGGTGAGCGTGGACCTGAGGGATATCCGCAGGCCCGGCGAATACGAAAAGGTCTATACCGTCATCTTCCCGGAGAGCGTCAATGAGGATGCGGTCCTCATCATGAAGCGCAACCCGGAATTCGTCAAGGTGAATATCGATAATCTGATCACGAAGACCGTGGAGGTCCGGGGGGATTTCGAGGGGAGCGTGCAGGAGGGCTATATGCAGGAGCCCATCGTCTATGAGCCCGCCACCGTCACGGTCTCCGGCCCCGAGGAGCTGGTCTCCCATATCAAATGCGCCTATGTGGTGCTGGACCGGGAGAACCTGAACCGCACCGTGACCGGCAGCGTGAGCTATACCCTGCTGGATTACGAGGATAAGGCCGTGGATATCCAGGAGCTCAGCGTGGACGTGACCGAGGTCCAGTATACCATCCCCATCGTCATGGTGAAGGACATCGTCCTCACCGTGGACCTGATCGAGGGCGGCGGCGCGAAGGAGACCAATGCCGTGGTGGATATCCGGCCCAATACCCTCACCGTGACCGGCGACGCGGAGCTGATCCAGGGCATCAACCGGATCACCCTGGGGGCCATCGATCTGGCGTCCTTCGAGCAGTCCTATACCGTGACCTATCCCATCCCCCTGCCCAACGGGGCGGAGAACCTCTCCGGGGATAAGGAGGCCGTCGTGACCGTCAGTCTCCGGGGTCTGGAGACCCGGACGATCCTCACCACCAAGATCAGCTTCATCAACGTATCCGAGGGCTATGTGGCCCGGCCCATCACCCAGTACAAGGAGGTCGTGATCCGGGGACCCGCGGAGATCGTCTCCCTGGTGGAACCGGGCAACGTGCAGCTGGTGGCGGATCTGAGCGAGTACGGCAATGCCGTGGGCCGGTACAGCGTGCCCACCGCCGTGTACATCACCGGATACAGCGAAGCCGGCGTGGTGGCGGGGAACTACAATGTCGTGGTCTCCCTGGAGCCTGAGCCGGAGGAACCGCCGGAGCCGTCGCCGGAGGACCTGCCCGAGGGCTATCCAGCGGAGGGACAGGAGGAGACCGGCGGGGAGAACGGACCATGACCCGCACCGGCGTGATCCGGGAGGTCTGCGGGGACGGCTATGCCCGGGTGGAGATCGCCATGCGCACCGCCTGCGGCCATAGCTGCGAGGACTGCGGCGGCTGCGCCCCGGGGAGCCGGGAGCTGGTGATCCGCGCCCGGAACCCCCTGGAGGCCGGACCGGGAGAGACGGTGGCCGTTACCGCCGGGACCGGAAGGGTGCTGGGGGCGGCGGCGCTGGTGTACGTCCTGCCCCTGATCCTGATGCTGGCGGCGGCCCTGGTCTGCGCCGCAGCGGGGGGAGACCAGACCCTCTGCGCGGTGTGCGCCGTGGGCGCCCTGTGTCTGGGGGCGGCGGCGGTCGTGCTGCTGGGAAGAGCCCGGCAGAAGCGCAGCCCGGTGGAATATGTGATCACCCGGCGTTTTTCTCTCCCGCCCATGGGGAACAATACCATTTGAACAGGAAGACAGGAATATGATCTGCAGTATGACCGGTTATGGCAGCGGGGACGGCCTCAGCGGAAAAACCGCCCTGCATGTGGAACTGAAGAGCGTAAACAACCGTTTTCTGGACTGCGCGGTGCGCCTGCCCCGCAGCTGCGCCTTTGCGGAGGAGCAGGTGAAGAGCCAGGTCCAGGCCCGGATCGGCCGGGGCAAGGTGGACGTGTTCATCACCGTGGACAGCTCCCTGGAGGACGACGTTCAGGTGAAGCTGAACGAGCCGCTCCTTCTGGCCTACAGTCAGGCTGTGGAGGAGATGGAAAACCGGTTTTCCATTCCCAACGATATGGGCGCCGCGGCCTACAGCCGGATCCCGGATATTTTCATCCTGGAGAAAAAGGAGCTGGATCAGGAGGTCTTCCTGGCGGACCTGAGCCGGGCAGTGACGGAGGCCCTTGATGCCCTCTGCGCCATGCGCGCCCGGGAGGGGGAGCGGCTGAAGGCGGATCTCCTGGGCAAGCTGGAGGAGCTGGAGACCATGCGGAAGGCCGTCGCCGCCCGCAGTCCCGAGACGGTGCGGGAATACCGGGAAAAGCTCCTGGCCCGGATGCGGGAGGTCCTGGATACCGCCGGGATCGACGAGAGCCGCATCCTCACCGAGGCCGCCCTGTTTGCGGACAAGGTGGCGGTGGACGAGGAGCTGGTTCGGCTGGACAGCCATTTCCGGCAGTTCCGGGAGCTGCTGGATTCCGGCGGCGCCGTGGGCAGGAAGCTGGATTTCCTCATCCAGGAGCTGAACCGGGAGGTCAACACCATCGGCTCCAAATGCGTGGATCTGGATATCACCAAAACCGTGGTGGAGATGAAATCCACCATCGAGAAGATCCGGGAGCAGGCCCAGAACATCGAATAGGGGAGCAGAGAATGAAGCTCATCAATATCGGCTACGGGAATCTGGTTTCCGCCGGGCGGGTGATCGCCATCGTCAGCCCGGAATCCGCGCCCATCAAGCGCATGGTCCAGGACGCCCGGGACAGCGGCAGTCTCATCGACGCCACCTACGGGCGGCGCACCCGGGCGGTGATCATTACGGACAGCGGCCATATCATCCTCTCCGCCATCCAGACGGAGACCATCGCGGGGCGCATCCCGGGCGGGGGCGAAGCCGCCGCCATCCAGGAGCGGGAGGAGGACGAGGAATGAGGCGGGGGAAGCTCATCATCATCTCCGGCCCCTCCGGCGCGGGGAAAAGCACCATCGTCCGGGCCCTGATGGCCCAGTCCCCCGGCGCGTTCTTCTCCGTATCCGCCACCACCAGGGCCATGCGCCCCGGGGAGACGGAGGGGGTGGATTATCTCTTTGTGACCCGGGAGGAATTCCGGGAGCTGATTCGCACGGACGGCCTGCTGGAATGGGCGGAATATGTGGATAACTACTACGGCACCCCGGCGAAGCCGGTGCAGGAGAAGCTGGAGAAGGGCTTCGACGTGATCCTGGATATCGAATCCCGGGGGGCCCGCCAGGTCATGGACCGGTACCCGGAGGCGATCAGCATCTTCGTCTGCGCCCCCAGCTTCGCGGAGCTGGAAAAGCGCCTGCGGGACAGGGGGACCAATACGGAGGAGGATATCCGCAGACGGCTGATCAAGGGCCGGAGCGAATGCGAAAAAGCGGATATGTATACCTACCTGATCGTCAACGACGACCGGGAGAAGGCCGCCGCCGAAGCGGCTGCCATTCTGATTGCAGAGGGCTGCAAGAATAAAGACCACCTTTCGGTGCTGAAGGGAGAATGAACCGTTATGATGCTGTATCCTTCCATGTCCACCCTGCTGGGTAAGGTAAAGAGCCGCTATATGCTGGTGAACGTCATTGCGAAGCGTTCCCGGGAGATCGCGGAGTATGCAGGCGAGGAGCATGTGAAGCTGGAAAAGAAGCCGGTTTCCATCGCCATCGACGAGCTGGCGGAGGGGGACTATGTGGCCGTTGCCCGGGATCCGGGGACGAACGCGGAATAAACCATGATCGCCCGCGTAGCCATCCACGACGCCGGCTATGCCATGGATAAGCTCTATGCCTACGCGATCCCCCCCTCCCTGGAAAAGGAGGCGGAGATCGGCAAGCGGGTCTCCGTTCCCTTTGCCCGGGGGAACCGGCGGCGGGAGGGGATGGTTTTCGCCCTGGAGGAGGAGAGCAGCTATCCCGGCCTGAAGCCCATTGACGTCTGGCTGGACGAAAGCCCCATCCTGGGCCCGGAGGAGCTTCGGCTTGCCCGCTGGATGAAGGCCCGGTTCTTCTGCACCTATTACGACGCCGTCAAGGCCATGCTCCCCGCAGGCGTATGGCTGGTGGGGGAGGCGGTATGCAGCCTCCTCAGTCCCGGGGACCGGGAGAAGAACTATGCCGCCGCGGGGGAGCGGGAGGAGCTGCGCACCCTGGTGGAGCTTCTGTATGAGCAGGGAGGGTCCGCCTCTTGGCATACGGTCCGCTCCGCCCTGGGCAACCAGGCGGCCGCCGCCGCCAGCGCCCTGGAGGAGGCCGGCGTTCTGACCCGGGTTCTGGAGCGGAAGCAGCGGGCTTCGGACAAGATCACCTCCACCGCCGTCCTCTGCGTCTCCGCGGAGGAGGCCCTGGCGGCGGCGGAGCGGAAGCGGAAATCGGCCCCCCAGCAGGCGGAGCTCCTGCGGCTCCTGAGCGGCATGGGGGAATGCTCCGGCAAGGAGCTGTGCTATTTCACCGGCGCCTCCATGCAGAGCCTGAAGGCCCTGGAGCGGGCGGGCTTCATCGAGCTCCGTCCCCGGGAGGAGTTCCGCAGACCGGAGTTCCACCCCGGCCAGCGGCCGGATATGACGGAGCTGAACCGGTGCCAGCAGGAGGCCTGCGACGCGCTCCTGCCCCTCCTTCGGGGGGACAAGGCCTCCGCCGCCCTGCTCCACGGGGTCACGGGCAGCGGGAAGACCGCCGTCTATATCCGCCTGATCCGGGAGACGGTGGACCGGGGGAAGCAGGCGCTGGTCCTGGTGCCGGAGATCGCCCTCACCCCCCAGCTCATGGCCACCTTTTATCAGCATTTCGGGGACCGGGTGGCCGTGCTCCACAGCTCCCTGAGCATCGCCCAGCGGTACGACGAATGGAAACGCATCCGGAAGGACGCGGTGGACGTGGTGGTGGGCACCCGCAGCGCGGTTTTCGCCCCGCTGCGCAGCCTGGGCCTGCTGATCCTGGATGAGGAGCAGGAGGGCAGCTACAAATCCCAGAACGCCCCCCGGTACCATGCCCGGGATATTGCCAAGTACCGCTGTGCCGAGACGGGTGCGCTGCTGCTCATGGGCTCCGCCACCCCGTCGGTGGAGAGCATGTACGAGGCCCGGTCCGGGAGATACGCCCTGGTGCGGATGGACAGCCGGTATAACGCCCACCCCCTGCCGGAGGTGCGCATCATCGATCTGAAGGAGGAGCTGAAGGCGGGCAACGGCAGCCCCCTGAGCCGCGCCCTCTGCGCGGAGATCGGCCAAAACCTGGAGCGGGGGGAACAGAGCATCCTCTTCCTGAACCGGCGGGGCGCCAGCAGCCTGGTGACCTGTCCCGCCTGCGGATATGTGTATTCCTGCCCCCGGTGCAGCGCGAAGCTCACCTACCATATGGCGAACAAGCGCATGATGTGCCATTACTGCGGGTACTCCCAACCCCAGGACCGGGCCTGCCCCGCCTGCGGCGGGACCCTGAGCTTTTCCGGCCTGGGCACCCAGCGGGTGGAGGAGGAGCTGCACAGGCGTTTTCCCGGGACGGCGATCCTGCGCATGGATACGGACACCGTCTCCGCCTCCCGGACCCATGAGGTCATCCTGCGGGAGTTTGAGGAGAAAAGGGTCCCCATCCTGGTGGGCACTCAGATGGTGGCCAAGGGGCTGGATTTCGGCAATGTGACCCTGGTGGGGGTGATCCTGGCGGATCAGTCCCTGTATGCCGGGGATTTCCGGGCCCAGGAGCGGACCTTCAATCTGATCACCCAGGTGGTGGGCCGTTCCGGCCGGGGAGAGAAGACCGGCAGAGCCCTGATCCAGACCTACA
>JBGUZS010000027.1:0-29624 GCA_045223835.1 Oscillospiraceae bacterium
GCCCCGGTCGTTGTCCGCAAAGATGGCGATGGTATCCGGGAAAGGCGTATCGGAGTCCATATCCTTCTCGGTGAGCCAGTATTCCCCCACCAGACGGCGGCCGCCGGAGGTGCCCAGCTGGGGATTGGAGAGCATGATGAAGCTCTTTTCAAAGCCGGGCATGTACTGCTTCAGCAGCTCCCAGTTCCGCACCGCCCGCTTCCGGGCGGAAACATCGATATAGGTCATCTCCTCCGGCTCCGTCTGGTGCAGACTGCCGATGAGCCGGTGGACCCAGACCACTCCGTGCTGGTTGTTCAGCAGGCCGGGGGAGAAATGGGGAGAGCCGCCCTCCGCCATGATCTTCTTTACGATCTCCTTCATCTCCTCGGGCTTCTCCCGCTTGAAGGCGAAGTAGGCGTCGATATCCACGTTGGCGATCCAGTAGATCCAGCCGAACTGGGCGATGCGGGAGCCCTCGGGCATATAGTCGACGGTTTCCTCCGGTACCTTGGGGAGCAGGTCCCCGTCCCCGGTGCAGTCGATGACGATCTTGGCCAGCACCGCCTGACGACCGGCCTTGGTCTCCACCATGACGCCCTTGACCTGGTTCCCCTCCATGATGGGCTCCGTCACCCAGCAGTGGAGCAGCAGCTCCGCCCCGGATTCCAGCACCATGGCGTTCATCTCATCCTTGGCGATCTCCGGGTCGATCACGGCGGTGTACAGGGTGACCCGCTCCCCGTCCCGGTTCCGGCGGACGTAGAAATGCATCATATTGGCGTCCACATACTTCTGCACCTCGGCCTTATCCGTGCTGCCCCAATATTTCTTTTCCGGGTAGGTGGCGCCGTTCCGGACCGCCAGCCGGTCGATGAGCTCCTGGCAGAAGCCGCCGATGGCCTGCTTGCCGAAGGTGTCTCCCAGGTTGGGGATGATGTTCACCAGGCCGCCGGTGCTCATGCCCCCCAGGTGGCCGTATCGCTCGATGAGCAGGGTCTTCGCCCCGCCCCGGGCCGCGGAGACCGCTGCGGCAATGCCGCCGGGGCCGCCGCCCACCACGCAGACATCCACCTCCCGCATGACGTTGACCTCCCGGGCCGCCTCGGGAATGGACTTCACTCCATACTGGATCTTATGCTGGAATTCCGACGGCCTGCCGTAGCCGCTGAAAACCTCGCCGGTGCTCGCATTGATTGCCATAGCTCTGCCTCCTGTCAGTTTTATTGTTTCTGTAAGGTTCATTATACGCCGCCGTACCCCGGCTTGTCCAGCCATGAAGAAACGACTTGTATTGTTCGGGAAAAACGGTATAATGGATACAAGGCAGTAAGGAAATCACCGGGAGGTGTTCAGACATGGAAACGGTCGTTCTGCCCGTGGGAAAGAAGAGGCGGATCTCCAGCGTGGAGTTCTGGCGCTTTATCTTCACCGTAATGGTGAGCCTGTACCATTTCGAGCTCTTTTTTATGAAGAAGAGCCTCTTCCCCTCCGGGTCCGGGGCGGTGGAGTTTTTCTTCGTCCTGGCAGGCTTCCTGCTGGGGATGGGCGCGGAGAAGCGCCATCTTGCCCGGGGCGGTCTCCCGGCGGAGCCTAAGGAAGCTGCCGGGCGGGCCATCGACTATGGGAAAAATAAGCTGAAGGCCATCGTGCCTGTGGTCCTCTGCTGGCTGGTGCTGCATATCCTGGTCTCTCCGGGGCTGGAGGGCTTCAAGGGAAAGCTGGAGTTTATCATGAATGCGGAATGGGAGGTCCTGCTCCTGGTGGGCACCCCCTTCGGCTTCAATGGCGGCTTTGCCCCCAATATCCCCCTGTGGTTCCTCACCTCCCTGATCATCGCCGGGTATGTATACACCTATCTGATGGAGCGGCATTTTGACCTGATGCGCTTCCTGTCCCCGGTGATCGGGCTGCTGGGAGTCACCTTCTTTGCCCTGAAGACCACCACGGTGCTGGACCACAATATCCTGGTGGGCTGCCTTACCGCCGGGACCCTGAAGGCCTTTTCCGAGCTGGCCCTGGGCATCGCCCTCTTCTTCCTCTATGCCCGGCTGCGGGAGAAAAAGCCGAAGCTCCCCCTGCGCCTCCTCCTGGGACTGGTGGAGCTGTATGTGGTCTACCGCCTCTTCACCCTGATCATCGGCCGTCCCGCCGGGCTGGAGAACTACAAGCGCACCCTGTACATCATGGCTCTGATCCTCTTCTCCTTCCTGCGGATCACCCCGTTGACGAAGGTATTGGATAATCCCGTCTCCCGCCTCATGGGGAAGATCACCCTGGCCATGTATGTGTGCCATTATACCCTCATCACTCTGTACTTCACCCTTCTGCAGAAGGTGAAAATGGATCTGATCGTCCACAGCAAGGCCGGAAGCTGGCAGTCCGCCGTTTATCGTTTCCTGGGGGATACCGGGGGCTTCGACCAGCGGTTCAGGGCGATCCCCATGACCTGGAAGGATGCGGTCATGTACCTGGTCCTCCTGCTGCTCTGCGCCATCGTCGTGACCCTGCTCATCTCCCTCCTGGGAAAGCTCATCCGGAAGCTCCGGGGGAGAAAGAAGGCAAAGCCGGCAGCGCCGGAGGAGCAGACGGCGGAGCAAGCGGAATAAACGGAATAGACGGAATAGACGAGCAGTACCCCGGGCGTTCGCCCGGGGTACTGCTTTTAATAGGACCGTTTTTGTCAGCCCTTCAGATAATTGTCATAGGCCTGCTGGTAGACCGCCAGATATCTGTTCAGCCCTACGACCTCCAGTCCGGCTGCATAGGCGTCCCACTGGGACATGGGCGTGGAGCCGTCCACAAAGGAAAGATAGTTTTCCCGGATGTACGTGGCCATGTCGGACATGATGCTGTTGGCCTCCTCCTGCTCTTCCGCATTCAGCACGCAGTCGGAGGGCCAGACATAGGCATAGTCGTTATTCTGGATGGTCCCGTAGTAGGCGAAGGCTTCCATCACCGATTCTCCGCCGGGGTAGGCGTAATGTGCGCTCCCGAAGTCCAGACCGGGGTCGCAGATGATGTTGTTGGTGTAGCACCAGCTCAGGGGGGTGATCGCCCCGGGGAAATCCGGATTGTTCCAGATCAGCTCAGTGAGTCTCCGGTTTCCGGCCTCGTCATATTCGAAAGTGACGCCCTCCGGTCCCCAGCTCATCAGCATGGAGCCTGCGGGGCTGTACCGCCAGTCCAGCCAGGTGATGGCCAGAGGGATATTCTCGCAGCGCGTGCTCACAGAGGCGTTGCCGTAGTATACCCGGGTGCCCTTGGTGCCCACATGCAGGGTTTGCCCTTTTTCCAGAACAGGATCCGGGAGCATCATCCAGGTACAGTCCGGATCATCGATCAGGTACTGCTTGCCTGTAATATCGGATACGGCGAAGGTGAGATAACCGAAGGTATCCCCCTCCATTCGCTGCTCGAAGATCGGATTGTTGGTCCCGTCATAGGAAGCCCAGTTCGGGTCAAAAAGGCCCTCGGAGAACCATTTGTTGATCTCCGTCATCAGGTATTTGTCCCGATCCGTAGTGAGAGAGGCATATACCTGACCGCTGCCGTCCACCATGACGGAAGGGCCGTACTCGCTGCAGAAGCCCAGGGTATCATAGAAAAGCCAGTGCTCCGCTCCGCCGGTGATGGTGTTGTACAGCATGGCGGGATAGACTGCCGTCGGGATCTGATTCTGGAAAGCCAGCAGGACTTCATGGGTATCCTCCCAGGTAACGATGCTGTCCCGGTCAATATCCAGCTTTTTCAGCCAGTCTCCCCGGATGAACAGCGCGGTGGTGGGATAGATCTGGTCCTCCAGGCAATGGAACTGGCCGATCACCGTATCCTCCAGGAACACGGCGGAGCGCAGATCCGTATCCGTCGCTGCGGTTTTCATGACCTCGAACATGTAGTTGGGCATGTAGTCCCGATAGTCGTACAAGTTCACAAAGAAGTGGTCGCTGAGAATGGCGTCCTTGAAAACGCCGGGATAAAACCAGGTGACCTGGCTGCAGATATCCGGGAGTTCGTCTGCGGCCAGAAGGACGCTGAAATTATCCCCCCGGGAGTTGCGGTCGATCATGATATACTCTACATGGACGCCGGTCTCCTTTTCCACGGCGGTGGGAAAGGGTGAGTCCTGATAAGCGCCGGGCAGAAATTCGGGCGTATACAGACAGGTCCAGTAGCTCAGGACCTCGTCCGTTGTGCAGAGGGGCAGCTCATACTCATAAGCTTCCGCCGCAAAGCCCAGGGCGTCCTTCTTGAAGTTTCCCTCGGCAAAGTTGTAGGGCGAGGGCGTTTCGGGTGAGGCGGTCTCCGCAGGGGCTGCGGTCTCCGCCGGAGCTTCGGTTTCCGCCGGAGGCGCCGTTTTGGCCGGCGCTGCGGTCTCCGTCGGCGCTGGGGTGGCCGGGGCGGGGGTTTCCGCCGGAGGCGCATTTCCGCAGCCGGAGAACAAAGCCAGGCACAGGCAAATCGCCAGGATGAAAGAGAGTTTGTTTTTCATTTTTCAGGCTCCTGTTTAAAAAATCGTGTCCAATGGGGGGATCGGCAAGGCGGACCAGGCGGGGGACCCCATTCTTGCCGGGTCGGTCATTTGGCTGCCGCTTCCGCCTTCAGCTTATCCGCAAACTCCCGCAAGCAGGCGGGGAAGCCGTCATAATAGCGGTGCACGGCGATGCACTTTTTGCAGTCCCCGTGGTACTTGCACACCGTTACCTCGCAGGAACACCGCAGGTTTTCCGGATCGGCTACGATCTGTTCCCATTTCAGCATCTCCGCATGCAGCTCCTCCTCATCCTTGGGAGGACGGCGGAGAATATTGATCTTCTTTTCTGCCATAACGAATCATTCTCCTTTCAAACTGTTCAACTGTTTAACTGTTTAACTGAATCCGCTGCAGATCAAGCATAATACACACTCGGCTAAGCGTCAACAAACAGCGGCAAAAATATACATGGCGTAGCATATGAGCTACGCCATGTCTGGTTACGCCATGATCGACTGGGGCTATGTGAGTATCTCTGCAGGATCATGGCAGGTCTGCGCATAACGATCCCGCAAGGGCTGCAGCTCCATAGCATATAGCGGTTGACTGCGGATGATGCGGGGATTCCTGGTTCCGGAGGATGGGAGCGATGGCCAATCCACGCTCCCGTCCCCGAGGAGCTGCCTGATTATCTCAGTTTGTATGCCCACAATGGCAGCGGAGATATCCGGGCGCTTTTGCGTAAAGGGGGTGATGATCTGGCCGCAGTACCAGCTGCTGCCGGGGTTCAGGATGCCGAGCCTGACATGATGACCGGCGTTCCGGCGGTATCCCTCATGGGGCGGATAATCGTCCCGGGATCAAAGGAATCTCAAAGCGTCGAAGGCTCCGTGGACCGCTTCGCGAACGTCGCCGGAATCGCGGCAGTCGCCCACGATGAAGAATTCGCTCTTCGGGCAGCAGCCGTAGAAGCGCCAGGCCTCGGCATTTTTCGGCTTCAAGCCTACGGCGAAGAGGACGGTGTCCGCAGGGATCTCCCACTTTTCGCCGGTTTCCACATTTTCCGCGATCACGCTGGTATCCGTGATCTCCAGGAGCTTCCAGCCCAGCTCACGGCGAAGGTTGTTTTCCTTGATCATCAGCCCCAGGATATAGTCTGCGCCGGTATCCCGCAGACTGCAGTTCTTATCCATGTCGATGACGACAACTTCCTTGCCCTCCATGGCCAGGTTCAGACCAGCCTCGGTGCCTACTACGGAGCCGCCGATGATGACGACCTTGTCGCCGCAGGGGAATTTTCCGTTCTCCACGTCAGGAGCCCAGTGCACATGGGGCTTATCCCATCCGGGAACCTTGGGGATAATGGGATCCGCGCCGATGGCCATGACCACGGCGTCGTAGCCCTCAGCCGCCAGCATCTCCGGGGTGGCCTCGGTGTTCATGAAGCGGCGGACGTTCACGGTCTTGCCGTAGACGCGCAGATAGTTCAGATAATCCCGCAGGTCCTTCTTGAAGGGGGCGGACACGCCGTTCGCAATATTGCCGCCGAAGTCCGCGTTCTTCTCGTAGATCGTTACGTCATGGCCGCGTTCCAGCAGGACCTTGACCGCCTCGATGCCCGCCGGTCCGCCGCCGACAACGGCGACCTTTTTCTTCTTGGGCGCCTTGGGCAGCACGCCCTCGGGATACTCCTCGTAGCGGCTGAACATGGGGTTCACGGAGCAAGACATGAAGGGAGGCGTGCCCTGGCGGGAAGGCCGGAAGCAGGAACAGCGCAGGCACGGCATATGCTCATACTCTCTGCCCTCGGCGTACTTGTTGACCATTTCCTGGTCGGCGTTCAGGGCGCGGTGCATGGCCACGAAGTCCGCCTTGCCGGAGGCGATGATCTCTTCCGCCTGGGCCAGGTCCTTGATGGAGCCCACGGTGTTCACGATCAGGTCGGGATAGGCCTTCTTGACGTCGGCGGCGAAATGGACATTGTACATCTGGTCCAGCGCATAGGGCTGATACATGTACATCATGTATTCCGGTTCGCCCCAGACGTCGTGGATGCCGCCGGAAACATGCAGGATATCGACCTTGTCCTTGATATAACCGATGAACTTCAGGGCTTCGTCGAAGTGGGTGCCCATGGTGGGATGGAACTCCTCGGCGGAGATGCGGTACTCGATGACGAAATCCTCGCCGACGCGGGCACGGACCGCGTCTAGGACCTCGCAGGAGAAGCGGGCGCGGTTCTCGGTGCTGCCGCCGTACTCGTCGGTACGCCTGTTGAAGTAGGGGCTGGCGAACTGGGCGAAGAGATTGCCGTGGGCGCCGTGGAGCATGAGCATCTTCATGCCGGCCTTCTTGCAGAGTTCCGCGGCGAAGGCGAATTTTTCCACGGTCTCCTTGATCTTCTCCCTGCTCATCTCGATGGTAGGGATGGGGTCGCGGCCCAGCTGCTTTGCCCGCTTCTCCTCCGCGATGGTGATGAAGCTGGAGCTGCTGTAGGCGGCGCGTCCGCCGATGCGCTCAGGGATCTGGTCCTTGCCGCAGTGGACGAGCTCCAGGTTCGCATGGGCGCCGTAGCTTTCGCACATCTGAGCGAAGCGGGCCAACTGCCATACGCAGGCGGGATCCGAGAGCTGGAGCTGATGGTCCTCGTCGCTGCTCTCATTGATGTCGATGGTGCAGTTGCCCACGGAGACGATGGCAACGCCGCCCTTGGCAAAGGCGCGGAAACCGTTGATGAAGCGATCGGTGACGAAGCCTTTCTCGTCGCCGGCACCCAAGCATCCCGGCGGGGCCAGCTCCACACGGTTCTTGAAGGTCACACCCCGGATGGTAATGGGTTCAAATACGTGGGGGTACTTCGTTGACATAGCCTTTCCTCCTATCATTTATTCTCCCTGGCACGGGGCGGCTGCCCCGCGCCATATTCGGATTCATTCGTCAGGCTTTCCGGCGCAGGCCGCGCCGGGACGGATAAAACGACTTTTGCCCTCGGTCAGGATACGGCGGAAACTGCGGGTTTTTCCTTCGATGAAGTACGCCGCTTTCCCGTCAGCGGCTGCCTGGGCACGGAGCAGACCTGATCAAAGCTCGGGGCACGAAGCTTTTTGTCCAGAGAGTGGCTGTTCAAGGCGACGCTGAGCGAGCTCAGGGACATGGCCGCTCCGGCGATGAGGGGGGAGACGATCCCGGCAGCGGCCAGCAGCAGACCGATCACATTATAGATCAGCGCCCAGAACAGGCTGCGTCGGATATTCTGCATCGTCGCCCGGCCGGCGTACAGCGCCCGCAGGATGTGGGCAATCCGGTTTCGGGTCACCACCGCGTCGGCGCAGGCGACGCTCACGTCGGCAGCCCTGCCCAGGGCCAGACCCACGTCGGCCGCCTGGAGGGACAGGGCGTCGTTCACCCCGTCGCCCACCATGCATACCGTGCCGCTGCGCCGCAGCTCGGCGATGGTTTTTGCCTTGTCCTCCGGCAGCAGACGGCAGAGCACCCGTTCCCGGGGAATGCCGCAGGCGTCCGCTGCGGCGTACGCCCGATCCTCCGAGTCGCCGGTGAGCATCCATACGGAGATCCCCATCCGCATCAGGGTCTCCACCGTTTTGGGCGCTCCGTATCTCGGCCGTTCGCCCCCATCCTCCAGCGGCTGAGTCAAGGTCCCGGTCTTGTCCAGGACGACCGTGTCCACGGCGCCGAGTGCCTCCACGGCGCCGGGGCTTTTCACAAAGATTCCGGCCCCGCCCAGGCCGCCTATGGCCAGGGTCATGGCCAGGGGCGTAGCGATCCCCATGGCGCAGGGGCAGGCGATGATCAGCACAGCTGCCCCGTTGGTCACGGCACGGGTGAGGTCCCCGGGGGACAGAAAGGCGAACCACAGGCAGACCGTCAGCAGGGCCAGGCATAAGACCGAAGGCACGAAGCGGGAACAGACCCGGTCCGCCATCCGCTGGATCCCCGCCTTTTCTCCGTTGACGCCGTTGAGCAGCGCCTGCCGCATATGGCAGTATACGCTGTCCGCATAGTCGCCCTCCGCCTCCAGGAGCAGACGGTCCCGCATATTGATGGTAGCGCAGAAGACCCGGTCTCCCGCCTGCTTCGCAGCGGGTCTGCTTTCGCCGGTCAGATTGGCCTCATCGGCGGCGCTGTGGCCCTCCAGGACCACGCCGTCGCAGGGAAAAAGCTCTCCCCTCCGCACCAGGAAGCGGTCACCCTTCCGCAAGGTCTCTGCGGGAACCATGGTCTCTCCCTCCGGGGTGATCAGGCGGGCTTCTGCGGGACCAAGCTCCATCAGCCTGCGTACTTGTTCCGCGGAGCTGATCCGGGCGCTGCGCTCCAGATATTTGCCAAGCATGACCAGGACGAGAACAGAGCCGCAGGATTCGTAGAAAATCGCCCCTTCCCCCCGGAAAACGGAAACGGTGCTGAATAGGTAAGCGGTGAGGACCCCCAGGGAGACGAGCACGGACATATTGGCGCCCCCGGCGGTTACGGCATACCAGGCGTCCCGATAAAACTGCCGGCCTGCAATGATCTGTACGGCCGTGGCGATGAGGAAGCGGACCCAGGGGGGTATGGGCAGGAAGGGATAGGGGATGAGGAACAGGGAGAGGAAAAAGGAAACCAGAATGCGCCTGCGCAGGATGCCCATATCGTCCTCTGCGGACAGGAGCTCTCTATCGCCGGTGATTCGGCAGCGATAGCCATGCTTTTCCAGCATGGCGCACACTTCCTCCAGGCTTGCGGTCTCATCCATATCCAGCTCAAGCAGCTCGCTGACATAGCTGACCTGAGCCTCCTTTACGCCGGGGACGCCTTTGGCCAGACGGCTGATGATGTCCGTACAGGCGTAGCAGACGATGCCCTCCACCCGCAGCCGGACATGAATGGTTTCAGTCTTCATATTGATCCAGTTCGCAGTACTCCGTGAAGCCGTAGGGATCCTTGTCGCCATAGATATCCTTGAAGCCGAAGTATTTGGCTACGTCTCCCCACTGCACCAGGTAGCGCAGGATAAAGCAGGCGGCAATGATACAGCAGATCAAAGGATCACCCCCATCAGGTTGATCGCCTTGCGCAGCATGTTCAGGCCCATGTAGATGACCAGCAAGGCCGAGATTATGCTGATCCAGCGGTGCTGCCGCGGGTTCAGGGCTCCCGCCAGCATACCGAAAGAAAACAGCACGGGTGCGGAGGCCACGGCAAAAACCAGCATGGTCAGCGCCCCCATCAGAAGGCTGCCTCTGCTCAGGGCGTGAAGCTGCACCGCCTGAAGCATACCGCAGGGCAGGCAGCCGGTGAGAAGGCCAAGAGCAAAGGCCCCCTGGTTTCGAAGCCGTTCCATAACGGGGGAGGAGCCCCCGCCGCCCCGACCGCCGAGCCAGCGGAACAGCCCCAGCATGCGAAGCCCCATCAGGATCAGAATAACTCCGCAGATCAGCGGGAGCAGCGCGTCCAGGTAGGGATTGCGCTTCAGGGCGCTTCCCAGGAGGCCGAGGGCGGCGCCGATGACCGTGCAGCTCAGGATCCGGCCCCCTTGGAACAGCAGGCCCTTCGGCAGGGCGGTGGGCTTATCCTCGCTGAGGGCCAGGACCGTGCCGCCGCACATGCCGATGCAGTGGAATGAGGTGAGAAAACCGAACAGCGCCACGGTGAAAAGGCTGACGCCCGGGGAGAGCTGAGGAAGGTAGCTCAGGGTGAAGAGACGCCGGATGAAGACAGGAAGAGGATCGCCGGAAAGCCATAACCCCAGCGCCAGAAGAAGGATCGCGGCGCTGCAGATCAGGGCAGGCTTTACCCACCTCCCGCTCATGCTTTTACCAGATGCACGGGGGTCCGGCCATCCAGCACGACGCGGAATACCAGCTTGCCGGTTTCATCGGCCCGGTAACGTCTGCCGGTGTTCTCCTCCAGATAATCGCCGCCGGGAGCGAGCTGCTCCACCGTGATCTCCTGCTCCCCGGAATCCTCGCCGTTGTACAGGACCATATCCAGATCATCCCCGTGGCTCATGGCCTTGGCCACCAGGACCTGCGGGAATTCACAGCCGGTGAGCAGCGGTCCGGTGAAGGCGGTCTCAGCCGGTCCGCGAAGGGCCATGTCCGACCAGTCTCCCTGCTGCATGAACTTGGCGATGGCGAAGTTCGCCATGACCACCAGCGGCACATCCTTGAAGCGGAAATAGCGGGGATCCTTGCTGCGCTCCAGGTAGATATCCTCCGCCTTGTACAGGCCCTCCAGGATCTCCGTATCGCCGTATTCCGAGGCCAGCATTTCCAGGTTGGACATGACCAGAGAGGGGTTTTTGCGCTGAGTGGCCATATCGAAGATATCCTCCCATTTCCGGCCTTTGATGTAGGTGACTCCATCCCGGATCTCAAAGGCATGGCGGCGCAGCAGGGCGTAATTCCGTCTGGCCAGACCCGGGAAGATGGGGGCATACATCATGTAGTTCTGCATGTCGGCCAGGGGGTCGTAGCCCATCTGGCTCTGGGGCAGGAAGCGCAGACCGAAGATATCCTGTCGACGCAGGGCGATGGAACCATCCGCCTCGACAAAGTTGTCCGTAAGGTATCGATAAAGCTCCGGCCAGAAGTCTTCGCAGTAATGCGTGCCGTGGTCCCGGTCGTAGATGAGCATGCCCAGGAGCCCGTAGGAGTTGCAGACGGGGAAGGCGACATGGGGCTCGCAGGGGATGAGCATATAGGGGAATTCCTTGTTCTTGTACTGACGGTACAGGCACTCCACCGCGCCTTTGGCGCTGTAGTCGTAGCTGCGGGAGAGGTCGTCCTTGAAGGGACGGAAGCGCAGAGCGCCCTCCTCTTCGAAGCAGCGGTCGTGAGTCTGTGCGCCATAGCCGGTGATGGCCGGCATCATCCAGCCGGAGAGCATGATGTTGGCTCGCTTGATGGGATCCGCATCCAGGCGGCCGTAGCCCATCAGGTTGACCTTTTTCCAGTATCCGCAGGTGCGCGGATCGGTAATGGCGTCTACGATGAATCGCTGGGCCTGAGCCAGATAACCCCGGAAATTCGGTACATATTTGCATTGCATCATGAGCAGGGCATAGCCGACGGTGGGGAACTGATACCGGTTGTCCGTGAGGACGGGGCGTTTGAAGTTGTCAAAGCCGGTGAAGTCGCCCAGCTCCCGCACGGAGGCGTTCAGGAGCCATCGCGCCAGCTTCAGCTGGTCTTCGTTCAGCTCCCGTTCCTCCTGCTTTTCCGCAGCGGCCTTCGCCACGACGGCATCCAGGTCCCGGATCGCCTCGTCGAAGGTCTCCAGCCGTTCCTTCCGGGCTGCATAAATGCGCTTTTTCGTTTTCCTGACTCCGAGCTCATACTGTCCCCAGAGGACACAGGCGTCCGCAATGGCGAGGATCCAGCCCCAGAAGGGCCAGAGGGTGTTGGGGGAGACCAGGAAGGACCCCAGTCCGGGATGGGCCAGAAGACCGCCCAGAGCGCCGAGGATCCAGACGCCGATAATCCCATAGGCGGAGCCGAAGATATCCAGCCAGAACATGGCCTTCTTTTTCCAGATATACCAGGTGGTAAAGAGACCGAAGGCAATGGTCAAAATTCCGCCGCAGGCGATAAAGCCGCCGCCGGGCACGAAGCAGCCGAAGCCTATCGCCACCAGCTGCGGGCTGACCTTTGCGCCGCAGAGGCGCAGGATGATCGGGATCAGTCCCAGAACGCAGACTGCGGCGTAAATCAGCCTGCTGCGAAGGGCGCGGCGCGCCATGGCTGCGCCGTTCAGCTTCCCGTCCTTAGGGCCCGTGTCCTCAATGCGCGGGATCTCCGCATACCGCGCCGCCAGCTTTTCTACATGGTTCAAACCTTTTCCCTCCCTGTGCGCGTCTGTTGCCTGACGGGCGGCGCTCACGGCTTGCCCGCAAGCTCCGCCCGTCAGCGTGTTTCCTATTTGTCCTTCAGGTATCTCTGCAGGGCCTGGGTGTAGATCGCCTCGCCTTCCGCAAGGTTCATGTCATACAGCGCCTGGATGTAATTGTCCCAATCGCTCAGGGGAGCGTCCCCGGTAACGAACATAGTGATATGCTCCTGAATGTAGGTGCTCATGTCTGTGCACAGGGAAGCGAACTCCTTCTTCTCCTCTGCGTCGAGGGTAGCGCCTCTCGGCCATTCATAAGCGCCGTCGTAGGCGAACTCATTGACTTGCCAGGATACCATCTGGTAGTAATTCCGGGCGGCAGGGAAGGCATACTGGACCTCGACGCTGGCCAAGCCGTGGTCAGCGAAGCGGTTCATGCCCCACATGGTCATACACCAGGAGATAGGCGCGCCATAGGGGTTGTTGGTGACGAATTCCGTAAGCTCCCGCACCCCTTCCTCGTTATATTCCCAGGTCAGGCCCTGAATGCCCCAGGAAGCGTAGTCAGAGCCGCTGGGAGAATACCGCCAGTCACACCAGCTTACCGCCAGCGGAATGTTTTCGCAGCTGGTGCTGATCCCGGTGGTACCGTAGAATCGGTGCGTGGCGTCATTGCCCAGATGCAGCACCTGTCCCTGGTAGCGGACGACCTTGTGCAGAACATGGAAATCGGCATCCGGGTCATCGATCATCGCTGTATAGCTGGGGATCTCATCCACGGCGATGGTCACGATGCCGGTCTTGCCCGCGTAGACGTTTTCCTTCCAGGCCCAGGAGTCGCTGTTGTTCCAGTTGGGATCCACAAAGCCGCGGGCAAAAAACTCCCGGAACATCTCTACATAGGCTTTGGCGTCGTCGTTCCGGAAATAGAATTCCGCGCTGCCGTTCTTGTTGGCGGCGCCGGGGAAGGCGCCGGGACCTGTGTAGAAGTCGTAACAGGCGAAGAAATGGTTTACGTCCAGAGCGGAGGCGGTGGCGTGCAGGGGGTAAATAGCGGTGTCGATCTGGGAGCGGAACACCTCGCAAAGGTTTATGAAGTCTTCCACGGTGCGGATGTCATCCACCGTGAGGCCTACTTTTTCAAGCCAATCCGTGCGGGCCTGGAAGGTGTTGCTGGGCACAGCATCCTCCATCACGCTCCAGAAGCACAGGATGTTGTCCTTGTTCAGGTAAATGGAGTCATGCAGGACCTCGTCCTCGGGCGCGTACTTGTTGGCGATGTACATGTAGTTTGGGCAATACTCTTTGTAATCCAGGATGTTGATGAAGTAATGATCCTCGATGGCGCTCAGCGCCGAGCCGGGGTAAAAGGAGTCGGGCTTTGCCATAATGTCCAGCAGGCTCTCGGAGGCCAGAAGCACGGCAAAGTTGGTGGCCATTTCTCCGCTGGAGATGATGCTGTAGTTGATGTGCACGCCGGTGCGGTTGGCTTCCTCGATAACGAATTCATTGCGGTTGTAATCCGGATCGCCCAGGAATTGGGGGAACCAGACTGTGGTCCAGCAGGAGAAGGCCGCATCCTCCTCTGTCAGAGGGAGATCATAGTCGTATCGCTCGTTGGGGATACCGTTCGCATCCAGAGCAACTTTTCCCGGAGCGAGATGAGATGCCGGTTCAACGGGGGTCGGCTCGGCGGTTTCCTGCGGAGCCGAAGTTATCGGCGAATCGGTCGGCTTGGCGGTCGGCGCAGCGGTCGCTTGCGGGGTTGAAGTTGCCGGCGCATCTGTCGGCGGCGGGGTTGTGCTGCCGTCTTCGGAGGGATTACTGCCGCAGCCTGAAAACAGACTGAGCAGCAACAGCACAGCCAGCATGAAGATACCGATCTTTTTCATGATTGACGCTCCTTTCCGGTTATTCTTATGCATGGTAACCTTTATTAATTCAAGATTACTACAGCCGGATGGGAACGTCAATTAAACGTAATATTTTATACGCAGCGCAGCATTAATGCTACGCTGATGCAGCGATAAGCATACCTTTCCGAATAAGCAGAAGGGAATAAGCCGGCGGAGAGGCGGCGCCTCTCCGCCCAAGGACAGACTAAGCCCTGTATTCCCCGGCCTTGTCCTGTGTACCGGGATGGTTTCCCGGTTCGGGCATGTGGTAAGCCCGGGCAAAGCGATCCCGAAGCGGGCCCAGATCCATTTCGCGGATGTAGTCAAGAAGGAGGGAAAAGGCTTTTCCGTGGGGCAAGAGCTCGTTCCAAAGCAGATAGGTGTGGGCTCTGGCCGGCGGGTCCAGGGGGATGGTCCGGAGATCCGACCGTTCAACTGTGAGCTCCGTGGGGAGGATCGAATAGGCGAAGCCTTGGGAGACGGCCAGGTAGATCATGTCCAGCTTGCGGGTGGACAGGACCTTGTTGTCCAGTGCGATCAGGGGGGTGGGAAGATTGTTGAAAACCGCCATGGGCAGCTTCCTCAGCGCCTCTGTGGGGATGCGCTGCTGATCCAGGCGCGTCCCGGGTGGGACGCAGAGAACGAATTCCACGTCATAGAGCAGCTGACTGCGGATGATGCGGGGATTCGGATCCTGATTCATGAGGATGGGAGCGATGGCCATATCCACGCTCCCGTCCTCGAGAAGCTGCATGGTTTCCTCCGTCTGTATGCCCATGACGGCAACGGAGATATCCGGGTGCTTTTGCGTAAAGGGGGTGATGATCTGCGCATAGTGCCAGCTGCCGCTGGAGTTCAGAACGCCGAGCTTGACATGATGATCTGCGTTATGGCGGTATCCCTCCCGGAGGCGGACGACCGTTTCTTCCATCGTGGAGGAACAGGCTTTCAGCAGCTTATAGATCTCCCGCCCCTGCTCCGTGGGGCTGATCCCGTTGCCCGTGCGCAGAAAGAGGGAGAAGCCGAATTCGCTTTCCAGGTCGCTGAGGGCGCGGGAGATCACCGGGCGGGATACAAACAGCTGATCCGCCGCCTTGGCGATATTCTGCAGCTCATAGGCCGTGAGGAAATAGCGTATCTGCTTGATCGTCATACGAACGGATCACTTCAGGTATTTGTCGAAGAATGCGCAGGCCTCCGCGCAGTTTTCCTCCGTCATGAACTCCCGGTCGGAATGGCTGCGGCCCGGATACAGGCGCAGGTCCACCCGGTCCGGTCCGCAGACCTCGCGGATGCGTTCCGCCACCAGGATGCTGTGCTGCCTGGGCACCACCGGGTCCGCTTCCCCCTGCTGGATGAGCACCGGGGGGATATCCTTATGCACATAGCTGATGGGGCTGATGAGCTTCAGCATGTTCAGGTCAGCCGTAAAGGCGCCCGCCATCATGGGCGGCGCGTCCTTGGGGGGCTCGGGACGCATGGATTTGAGCCCGTTTTCCTTCGTCCAGGCAAAGTTGTCCGCGTCCAGCACCGCGGGACCGTACATATCGATGACGGCCTGCACCGCGCTGGAGACTCCGGGCCAGCCGTACTGCTCCCCCTCGTACTCCGGATGTCCGGCGGTGAAGCCGATCATCAGGGCCAGGTGGCCGCCGGCAGAGTCCCCCATGACGCCGAACTTATCCGGGATGAAGCCATACTCCCCGGCGTTTGCCCGGCACCAGCGCACGGCGGTCTTCACATCGAAGAGGAATTCCGGGAACTTGGTCTTGGGGGCCAGACGGTAGTCCAGGGTGACCAGGGCATAGCCCCGCTTCAGGGCGCCCAGGATGCAGTCGAGGGCGCACTCCCGGCGAGATCCCATGCTCCAGCCGCCTCCGTGGACATAGATGATAAGGGGCCAGGGACCCTCCCCTTCATCCGGATAATACACATCCAGCAGCTGCTCCGGCAGTTTGCCGTACTGGATATCCAAGCGGGTGCGTTTCAGGACGCCGGGGTCGAAGACGCTGGGCAGCATCATCCGCTTCATGTTCTCCGGTACTTTGTTCTCGCTCATAAGCTCGCCTCCTGTGTAATTGTAAAGTTTCTTCTATTGTAGCATATTCCATTCCAAAAGCCCAGCATTTATGCTATGATAGGAAAAACCGAAAGGAGGAAACGGATATGTTCAGATCTTTAAAGGTAATGAAGGGCCTGGGGATCGCGGGCGGCATTCTGGCCGCCGGAGCAGTCGCCGGGACCGCCCTGCTGCTGAAGCGCTGGGCAGATGATCCGGAGGCCGGCGATCTGCGGTTCGTGGTGATGAACGGCAAGGGCGTCCACCTGAGCAAGACGGACGACGGCCGTGTGGTGGTGGATACCCACTATAACGCGTCTGAGGACGAAGCCCTCCGGGGCGGGGAGGAGGAGCCCGCCGGCCCCGTGCTGGTGGTGGATCTGCCGGAGAAGGTGAAGGCCTTCACCCGGGAAGCCGGGGCGGACGCCAAGGCCGCCGCAGAGATCGCCGCGGATAAGGCCGGACAGGCGGCAGAGCAGCTGAAGGAGAAATACGGAGATAAAGCCGGGGAGCTCCTGGAGAAGAGCGGGGAGAAAATGGAGCAGCTCCGGGAAAAGGCCGGGGAGGCTGCCGCCCAGCTGAAGGAAAAGGCCGGGGAGTACTGCGACGGCCTGAAGGCCGTGGCCCAGCTCGCCCGGGAGCAGGCAGAATCCTTCTTCCGCGCCGCGGAAGAGACCGCCGAGGAGGCAAAGGACTGCTGCGCATGCGGAGCCTCCGAGGCCGCTGAAAAGGCGGAGGCGGCTGCGGAAAAGGCTGCGGAATGCTGCAAGGACTGCGCGGAGAAGGCCGGCGAAAAGCTGGAGGACCTGGCGGAGGCCGCGAAGGACGCCGCACAGGAGGCCGCGGAACGGATCTTCCCGGAAGAATAATCAAAGCCGTGTAACGGCAAAAGGAACGCTGAAGAGATGAAAAAGAAGTTAGCCCTTTTCCTGGCCCTGCTGATCATGGCGGGCCTGCTGACCGCCTGCGGAGATGCGGCGGAACCCACGCCGGAGCCCACCGAGGCTCCCGCCGCCACGCCGGAGCCGACCCCGGAGCCGACCCCGGAGCCCACGCCTGAACCTACGCCGGAGCCCACGCCTGAGCCGACTCCGGAACCCACGCCGGAGCCCACGCCCGAACCGGAGCCCGCCTATCGGAATCCCTTCAACGGGGCGCCGCTGGAGGAGCCCTGGAGGGTCCGGCCCTTTACCCTGATGGTGAACAACCACCCCAGCGCCCAGCCCCAGTGCGGCATCGGGGGAGCGGACATCATCTATGAATGCCTGGCGGAGGGGCAGATCACCCGCATGCTGGCCGTGTATTCGGATATGGAGCATGCCGGGACGCTGGGGAGCATCCGCAGCGTGAGGCCCTATTACCAGGATATCTGCCTGGGCTATGGGGCGGTGCTGGTCCATGCGGGCGGCAGCGAGGAGGCTTACGGCCGGATCAGCTCTATGCATATCCAGAATATCGACGGGGTCCGGGGCTGGTACAACGTGCCGGTTTTCTACCGGGATCAGGACCGGAAGGCGGCGGGCTACGCCATGGAGCATACCCTTTTCGCCAAGGGGGAGGATATTGTGGCCGCCGCGAAGGAAAAGGGCTACAGCCTGGAGGTGGGGGAGGATTACGACTCCGGCCTCCGGTTCTCCGACAAAGCCATCCTGGAGGACGGGGAGGAATCCTGGAGCATCTACATCAATTTCAACAATAAGCACACCAGCCTTACCTACGACCCGGAGGTCGGAACCTATACCGCGGAGCAGATGGATAAGCCCTATGCCGATGGGCTGACGGACGAGGTCCTGGAGTTCAAAAACGTCCTTATCCTCTATGCGCCCATCACCGTCATTGACGACTATGGACGCCTGAAGGTGGATCTGATCGGTTCCGGGGAGGGCTACTACGCCCAGAACGGGCGGTATATCCCCATCACCTGGTCCAAGACCGGGGTGTACGCGCCCTTTACCTACAAGACCGCCGAAGGGGACGACCTGGTGCTTGTCCCCGGGAAAACCTATATCGCCATCCTCTCCAAAAAATGGGCGACCCTGGAATTCACGGAGGGGTAAACCGGATCATACCGCCCTTCGGGGCGCTGCGAGGAGGAAAAGTTCCATGGGTTTTTACGAAGATTATGTGTATGAGCTGCCTCGGTATGAGTTTCCCCGGGGAGACGCCGTCTGCAATCCCGTCGCCTTCTACAAGGGCGCGGAAAGCCTGCCCGGCAGCACGGTGCAGATGGGCTTCGCCGTGGTGAAGAAGGAAATGACGGAGGGCTTCCCCCATTTCCATCATTCCAAGGAGGAATACTACATGTTCTCCGGCTCTGACCTCACCCGGTTCTTCGATTTCGATGCGGAGATCGAGATGTGGATGGGAGAGGATCCGGACGAGATGGAGAAATATACCATCACCAAGCCCACCCTGGTGCGGATCCCGGCGGGCATGTGGCATGGGCCCGTCCACTATAAGCGGGTGGGAAAGCCCGTAGCCTTCTCCGCAGCCTATCTGGACGGGGAGATGGGCAAGGTCACCCGGGTCATCCGGGACGACGATACGGTGGAGTACCCCTACTACAGCACCCGGCTGAACAAATGCCGCCTGAATCCGGCGGTGGAGTGCACCGGCTGCGGTAAATGCGTGGAACCCTTCCTGGAGGATCCCGCCGCCGCTCCGGATCCCGCCCTGGCCCAGGCCTTCAAGTGGGCAAAGGAGCTGGTGGAGACCGGCGGAGCCCCCTATACCGGGAAATATGACCAGTATTACTATATCTACCCCGTGGAGTGGCAGTCCTTCGGGGATATGTACGCCAACCCCCGGGGCAAATTCAAGGGCATCACCCAGATGCCCGGCTCCCGCTTCTTCGGCGGCTTCTCCGTGGCCCTGAAGCCCAATCCCATGGAGGTGCCCCATATCCACCATGCCAACGACGAGTACCTGTGGTTCATCGGCTCCAACCTGGAGGACGTGTTCGACTATGACGGGGAAGTGGAGCTGATGCTGGGCTGGGATCCGGACCATATGGAGAAGCTGGTGCTGGATAAGCCCTGCGTGGTGCGGGTACCCGCGGGCATGTGGCATTGCCCCATCCTCTTCAAGAAGGTGGATAAGCCCATCGCCTTCTTCCCCCTGTATCCGGACGGGGACTGGTCCAAGATCCTGCGGCGCAAGAGAGCCGACGGCAGCGACGAATACCTCTTCGAGGCCGCCAGTCTGCGGAAATGCGTGTACGATACAGAGAAGATCTGCGTCTATTGCGGCAAATGCTACCGGGATAAGGAGCTGAAGCACCGGGGCGGGATCTTTACCTATAAGAAGAAATAAGAGACAGGAAGCCCCGGCGATGGGGAGATCCGGAGAAAAAAGAGGTGTTGTCCATGGAAACGCGGGTAGCCGTGCTGAGCATCATTGTGGAGAACGAGGAAGCCGTCAATGAACTGAACGAACTGCTTCACCGCTACAGGCGATCCATCATCGGGCGGCTGGGCATTCCTTATCGGCAGAAGGGCATCAGCATCATCTGCATCGCCATCGACGCGCCGAATGATGAGATCAACGCCCTCACCGGCGCCCTGGGCCGCATCGACGGCATCACCGCCAAGGCCACTTACTCCAAGGTCTGAATTCAGCAAGAATCCCTGCATTTTGGTTATGTTCCCTGACGCCGAAACGAAACTTGAGGCGAAAGACAAGCTGCAGCCGAATGTACGTCATGCCGCTGTGCCCTTGTCGAATGGGACGGCGGCTTTTCCTTTGGGGAGGGAACGTTCGTCTGAGACCTCCGGCGAGCGGACAAAGCATCGGCTCCCGGCATAGAGGAATACCGGAAAAACAAAAACCTGAGGAAATCGAAAGGAGAACTCATCATGAAACGGATCATCGTCATCCTGCTCGCTCTGCTCCTGCTCCTTACCTGCCTGGCCTGCACCAAAAAACCGGCCCAGGAGGCTGCCGCCGCCCTTCGGGTAGGCGCCCTGAAGGGGCCCACCAGCATGGGGCTGGTGAACCTGCGGAAGGCCGCGGAAAACGGGGAACTGACGGATACCTATACCTTCACCATGGTCACGGACGCCTCGGAGCTGGCCGCCTCCCTGGCGGCGGGGGATGTGGATATCGCCCTGATCCCGGCCAACCTGGCTGCCGTGCTGTACAACAAGAAGACCGAAAAGGGCATCGAGGTCATCGACGTCAACACCCTGGGGGTGCTGTACTGCGTCACCGGGGCGGAGGGGATCTCCTCTGTGCAGGACCTGGCGGGGAAGACCGTTTACCTCACCGGCCAGGGCACCACGCCGGAATACAGCCTCCGGTACCTGCTGGATCAGGCGGGGGTGACGGACTGCGCCCTGGAGTTCAAGTCTGAGGCCACGGAGGTGGCGGCCCTGCTGGCGGCCGATCCCTCCTGCATCGCCGTCCTCCCCCAGCCCTTCGCCACGGTGGCCATGGTGCAGAACGGGGATCTGAAGGAGGCCTTCTCCCTCAGCGAGAGCTGGGACGCCGTCTCCGGCGGATCCCGGATGGTGACGGGCGTCACGGTAGTGCGCAAGGCGTTTTTGCAGGAGCATCCCCAGGCGGTGGAGCGCTTCCTCGCCGCCCATGCCGACAGCGCCGCCAAGGCGGCCTCCGATGCGGAGGGCACGGCGAAGCTCATCGCGGAATACGGCATCATCGAAAAGGAGCCGGTGGCGCTGAAGGCCCTGCCCAAGTGCGGGGTGAGCTGCCTCACCGGGGCGGAGATGGAAAGCGCCCTGAAGGGCTATCTGGAGGTCCTGTTCCGGGCCGATCCCGCCTCCGTGGGGGGCGAGGTGCCGGACAGCGGCTTCTACCACCTCTCCTCCCCCCAGGGCTGAGCCATGCTGAAGCGCCTGGGCATCGCCCTGTTCTGGCTGGCGGCGTGGCAGGCGCTGGCTATGCTGGTGCATAATCCCATCCTGCTGGTGGGGCCCTGGGAGACCCTGGGGGCCCTGGTGAGGATGCTGCCCACGGCGGAGTTCCGCCTGGCGGTATGGGGGTCTCTGCTCCATATCCTGGGCGGGTTTCTCCTGGGGGCGGCCCTGGGCTTCGGCCTGGCCCTGCTCAGCTATGCCAGGCCCTTCCTCCGGGCCCTGCTGAGTCCGGTGATCGGCGTCATGAAGGCGGTCCCCGTGGTGTCCTTTGTGGTGCTGGTCCTCATCTGGGCGGGCAGCCGGGGACTCAGCCTGTATGTCACTGCGGCGGTGGTCCTGCCCATCCTGTACCTCAATACCCTGGAGGGCCTTCTGGGCACCGATCCCAAGCTCCTGGAGGTGGCGGAGGTGTACCGGATGAAATACCCCGCCCGGCTGCGGGGCATCTACCTGCCCCAGCTCCGGCCTCAGCTTCTGGGCGCCCTGGAGCTGGCGGTGGGCATGGCCTGGAAATCCGGCGTGGCCGCCGAGGTCATCGGCCAGCCCGTAGGCAGCCTGGGCAACAGCCTGTACCGGGCGAAGATCTATCTGGAAACGGATAAGGTCCTGGCCATATCCGTGGTCACCGCGCTCCTCAGCTGGGGCCTGGGCAGGCTCGCCCTGCTCCCGATGAAGAGGGGAGAGAGGCGGAAGCCATGACGATCACCCTGAAAAACGTAAGCAAATCCTACGGCGGCCTTCCCGTTCTGGAAAACCTCTCCCTGACCCTGGAGCCGGGTACGCCCCTGTGCGTTACCGGGCCCAGCGGCTGCGGAAAGACGACGCTGCTGCGCACGGTCCTGGGTCTGGAAAAGCCGGATTCGGGAGAGGTGCGTTTTTCCGCCGGCTCCCTTCCCCGTTTCGGGGTCCTGTTCCAGGAGGACAGGCTGTTCGATCACCTGAACGCGGTGGAGAACCTTCGCCTCGCCGCCGGGGAAAAGGACCGGGCCGCCCTGCGCGCCGCGCTTCTTTCCCTCCTGCCTGAGGAGGTTCTGGATCGGCCCGTTTCCGCCCTGTCCGGAGGTCAGCGGCGGCGGGTGGCGCTGGTCCGGGCCCTGCGCCCGGGCGGGGAGGCGGTGGTGCTGGACGAACCCTTTACCGGGCTGGACGCTGCCTCCGCCGCCCAGGCCTCGGCATTCATCCTTCGGGAGCTGGGGGACCGGCCCCTGCTCCTGGCCCTGCACAGGAAGGACATCCCCTCCTGGTGCGAAAACCTGCTTGAACTCGGCGCAGAGGGGGAAGAGGAGCCGCGGAGATAAGTCCTTCGGTATGGGGATGCATGAAGAAAACATACTCTATAGTGAATTTGGGCGGGGCTGTTGTCAGATCTGACTCCAGTCCCGTCTACTTGTCTGCCTCCCGCCCTCCGGAAGGGCCGGTTTTCCCGCCGCCGAAGCGCGTCCCGGAGGATACGCCGCAGTTTTTCCGCCTTTGGATGGAAATAAGCATTGACGCTGAGCCATTCCCCTCTTATAATTAAAAATGTGTGACAAATCTTGCATTTGTCAAATCATGGAGCAGAATGCAGAGGGGGCAGCCCTCTGAAAGAATACGGCAGTATAGGAGAGAAATATGAGCAGACTGAGTATCGACACCAAAAACCGTTCTCAGGAGACGGTGGAGGAGCTGTACCGGGATGCGGAAAGGCGAATCCAGGCGAGCCAGCCGGGCCTCTGTCCTGTGGACCTGGCCAGGAGCTTCCTGCATATCTGCCATTCCCAATCCTGCGGGAAATGCACCCCCTGCCGGATCGGCCTGGGACAGCTGGAGGACCTGATGGAAACGGTCCTGGACGGCACCGCGGAGCTGGAGACCCTGGACCTGATCCAGAGGACCGCGGAGAGCGTATTCGCCTCCGCGGACTGCGCCATCGGCCAGGAGGCCGCCCGGATGGTCATCAAGGGCGTCAAGGGCTTCCGGGACGACTATGAGGAGCATATCCTCCATGGGCGCTGCCTGGGCATCCAGAACCAGCCCGTTCCCTGCGTAGCCCTGTGCCCCGCCCACGTGGACATCCCCGGCTACATCTCCCTCATTTTCGAGGGAAGGTACAGCGACGCGGTGCAGCTCATCCGGAAGGACAATCCCCTGCCTGCCACCTGCGGCCTGATCTGCGAGCATCCCTGCGAGGTGCGCTGCCGCCGGACCATGGTGGATGACCCCATCAACATCCGCGGCCTGAAGCGCTTCGCCGTGGAGCACGAAGGGGAGATCCCCATGCCCGAGTGCGCCCCCGCCACCGGGAAGAAGGTCGCGGTCATCGGCGGAGGCCCCTCCGGCCTCAGCGCCGCCTATTACCTCTCTCTTATGGGGCACAGCGTGACCGTCTATGAGCAGCGCAGGAAGCTGGGCGGCATGCTCCGGTACGGCATCCCCAGCTATCGCCTTCCCCGGGAGGCTCTGGATCATGAGATCGAGGGCCTGATGAAGAGCGGCTTCAAGGCGATCTGCAACGTCTCCGTGGGTACGGATATCCCCATGGAGCAGCTGCGGAAGGAGAACGACGCGGTCTATATCGCCATCGGCGCCCACACGGACCGGAAGATCGGCATCGAGGGGGAGGACGCCAAGGGCGTCATCTCCGCCGTGGAGATGCTCAGGGCCATCGGGGACGACGAATACCCGGATTACAGCGGCCTGGATGTGGTGGTCGTGGGCGGCGGCAACGTGGCCATGGACGTGGCCCGGAGCGCCGTGCGCTGCGGCGCGAAGACCGTGCGCATCGCCTACCGCCGCCGCAAGGCGGATATGACCGCCCTCCCCGAAGAGGTGGAGGGGGCCATCGCGGACGGCTGCGAGATTATGGAGCTCAACGCCCCCCTGCGCATCGAGAAGGACGCCGAGGGCAAGGTTTCGGCCCTGTGGGTCAAGCCCCAGATCGTCGGGCCCATCTCCGGCGGGCGGCCCGCCCCGGTGAATTCCTCCAAGGATGAGGTGCGCCTGGCCTGCGATCTGGTGCTCATCGCCATCGGCCAGGGGATCGACAGCCAGAAATTCGGGGATTACGGCATCCCCGTGAAGCGCGGCGCCATCGCCGCGCTGGAGAACGGCGAGATCGCCAGCATGGACGGCATCTTCTCCGGGGGCGACTGCGTCACCGGTCCCGCCACGGTCATCCGGGCCATTGCGGGAGGCAAGGTCGCCGCCGCCAATATCGATGAATTCCTGGGCTTCCGCCATGAAATCACCTCCAAGGTGGAGATCCCCCGCATCCGCTTCGACGACCATGAGCCCATGGGCCGGGTGAATATGATCGAGCGGCCCGCTGCGGAGCGGAAATGCGATTTCAAGCTCATGGAGTACTGCATGACCGAGGAAGAGGCGCATCAGGAGTCCTCCCGCTGCCTCCATTGCGACCACTTCGGCTACGGAATCTTCAAGGGAGGCAGGGTAGCAAAATGGTAAACGTAACGATCGACGGCAAAACCATCCAGGTACCGGAGCGGACCCGGATCCTGGACGCCGCCCGCATGGCCGGCGTCAATATCCCCACCCTGTGCTATTGGGAAGGGCTGAACGAGATCGGCGCCTGCCGCGTCTGCGTGGTGGAGGTGGAGGGGTACAACAGGCTCTTCACCGCCTGCAACAACACCGTGGACGAGGGCATGGTCATCCATACGAATTCCAAAAAGGCCTGGGAGGCCCGGTATACCAACGTACAGCTGATCCTCTCCGAGCATAACTCCAACTGCGCCACCTGCATCCGCAGCGGCAACTGCGAGCTCCAGACCATCGCCAACGACATGAGCATCACCGAGGTGCCCTTCGAGAAGAAGATCCCCGCCAAGAAGCAGAAGGGGAGCTTCCCCCTGGTGCGGGATTACACCAAGTGCATCAAGTGCATGCGCTGCATCCAGGTCTGCGACCAGATCCAGGCCAGCAACATCTGGGACGTGGTGAATACCGGCGCCAAGACCACCGTGGACGTGCGCGAAGCCTATACCCTGGAGGAATCCAAGTGCGCCCTCTGCGGCCAGTGCATCACCCATTGCCCCGTGGGCGCCCTGCATGAGCGGGACGACGTCCGGAAGGTGATGGACGCCATCCATGATCCCGGAAAGGTCACCGTGGTGCAGATCGCCCCCTCCATCCGCGCCGCCTGGGGCGAGCCCTTCGGCCTGAAGCCGGAGCAGGCTACCGTTGAGCGCCTCTGCGAGGCCCTGAAGATGATCGGCGCGGACTATGTATTCGATACCAACTTTACCGCCGACCTCACCATCATGGAGGAGGGCACCGAGTTCCTGGAGCGGCTGAAGAACAAGGGAACGGCGAAGCTCCCGCTGTTCACCTCCTGCTGCCCCGGCTGGGTCCGTTTCCTGAAGGGGCATTACCCCGAGCTGCAGGATAACCTCTCCACCGCCAAGAGCCCCCAGCAGATGTTCGGCGCGGTGGCAAAGAGCTATTACGCGGAGATCCTGGGCAAGGATCCCAAGGATATCTTCTGCGTTTCCATCATGCCCTGCCTGGCCAAGAAGCATGAGTGTGCCATCCCCGTGATGAACGACGCCTGCGGCGACCCGGATGTGGACGTGGTCCTCACCACCCGGGAGGTGGACCGGCTCATCGCCGCCCATCATATCCTCCCCGGGGAGATCCCCGATCGGCAGCTGGATATGCCTCTGGGCATCGGCTCCGGAGCGGGCAATATCTTCGGCGCTACCGGCGGCGTTATGGAAGCGGCCCTGCGCACCGCCTATGCCATCGTGGTGGGCAGGAACCCCGAGCCCGACCTCTTCAAGGATGTCCGGGGCATGGACGGCTGGAAGGAAGCCACCTATGACCTGGCGGGCACACCCCTGCGGGTGGCCGTGGTGAACGGCCTGGGCAACGCGGACAAGCTCATCCAGGCCATGAAGCGGGGCGACGTGGAATATGACTTCGTGGAGGTCATGGCCTGCCCCGGCGGCTGCGTGGGCGGCGGCGGCCAGCCCATCCATGAGAAGCAGTTCTGCGCTCCCGTCCGGGCGGATTGGCTCTATGAGCAGGACCGGAACATGAATCTCCGGTTCAGCCATGAAAACCCCTCCATCACCGCCATCTACCGGGATTATCTGGGGGCGCCCCTCTCCGAGAAGAGCCACCATCTCCTGCATACCAACCACCACGGCTGGAAGATGCCGGGAGAATAAACGCTTCGCGTTTCGACCGGGATCCGCTTCGCCGGGTCCCGGTCGATTTTGGCTTGCGCTCCGCTATCCGCACTCGCTTCGCTCGCACAGTCGCTCCGCGAAAAGTGTTTTTGCCAGAAATGAATTCCGGCAAAAATGAGCTCTTGATTCTATTCGCGCCTGCGGGCGCGAACTCTGCCGAGGGCTGTTCGGGCAATTACGCCACCGGGGCCGGTCCATTGGACCGGCCCCGGATTCATCTTGATGAAACGATATCGATATGGTAAACTAAGCACAAGGGAGGTGCGGCAGAATGAACGATAAGGTCTATTCTTTGGAGGAGATCCGCTGTATTGCGGAGCCCATAGCCCGGCGCTATGAGATTGCCGCTCTGTACCTGTTCGGATCCTATGCCCGTGGGGAGGCAACGCCCCAAAGCGACCTGGATTTCCGGGTGGACCGGGGGAACATGACCGACCTGCTTGAGCTGGGTGGCCTGTACAGCGATCTGGAGGCGGGATTCCAA
This sequence comes from Oscillospiraceae bacterium, assembly GCA_045223835.1. Taxonomy (GTDB): domain Bacteria; phylum Bacillota; class Clostridia; order Oscillospirales; family Oscillospiraceae; genus UBA1774. Next base: position 26,782 of record JBGUZS010000027.1, read on the forward strand.
AAGAAGCTGGATGTACTCACCACCCAGATGCTCTCCCCGGATTTTCTGGCCCGTACCAGGGAGGAGGAGGTGCTGATCTATGCCGGTTGAAGCCCGAGACCGGGATACTCTGGCCCATATCCTTCGTTATTGCGAACAGGTCGAAACAGCCCACGGTGATTTCGGACATTCCCGGAAACGCTTTGACGAAAGCACGACCTATCAGAACGCGGTGAGCATGTGTATCCTGCAGATCGGCGAGCTGGTGGGGCATCTGTCTGACCGGTTCAAAACCGAGCATACGGCGATCCCCTGGCATAAGATCCGCGGGATGCGAAACTATGTCGCCCATGAATATGGCAGCATTGATCTGGACGTGGTCTGGTTTGTGGCGACAAACAGTATATGTGATGTGAAACGGTTTTGTGAAGAACAACTGGAAAAGAACAATCCTGGATAAATCAAGCTCACCGGGGCCGGTCCACTGGACCGGCCCCGGATTCTTTATTCGGCTTGTGTCACCCATACATCCACCTCTGCCGGTTCCGGCGGCTCAAAGAGCCGGTCCAGCTTGGACGCGAGTCCCTCGTCCACATAGTAGTCCTTTCCGCTGCCCGACAGTTCCGCCCGATTGCGCTCGTCGATCCGCTGCCGCCGGATTTCTTCGTCGAGCTCCAGATAGTGGATCTCGCAGGGGACGGCGCGGGCGGCGTAAAACGCCCGCAATTCTGCCCGTTCCGCTTTGGTCCACAGACCCCAGTCCAGCACCGCGTCCACGCCCAGGGAGACCAACTCCAGGGATCGGTTCAGCAGCCAGGCCTTGACCTTTTCCAGGTATTCATCGTGCTTCTCCCCCGCGTCCTGGCCGAAGAGGGAGAGCATCAGCTCATCGGCGCTGAGAAGCATCGCGCCGCGCTCCGCGCAGAGCCGTTTTGCGTAGGTGGTTTTCCCGCAGCCCAGCTTCCCGCAGGTGAGGATGACCTTAGCCATGATCTCTTACTCCTTGCTCCAGGGTGAACCAGGAACAGAACACCTTGTGTCGGATGGTAAAACGCTCCGGGCAGCTCTGCAGAAAAGCCCGATGCGCCTCGTCCCACTCGGCCAGCATGGTTTTCTCCATGGAGGCCAGCGTCCCCCGGCAGGCGCACATCCGACCATGCCAGCTCTCCCGGGTGAAGGGCAGATCGGCATAGAAGCTCTCCGTCTGCCGACCGGGGAAAAGGTCGTCGTGGATATCCTTTAAGCCTGATGTGCCGGAGGACCAGTTCCGGTTCATCTCTTTGACCAGCCGGTGGCTTTCCGCCGCAATGGGATCATCCAGGGTATAGGTCATATAGACTTTAATCAATGTCCCGCCGGGCTTCAGCAGGCGCCGGACCTCCGCGCGCATCCGCTCCCGGTCAAAATACCAGAAGCATTGGGCGGCGGTGATCACATCGAAGCAGCTGTCCGGAAAACCGGTGGATTCCGCAGGGGAGACAAGATACCGGATCTCCCACCCCTTTTCCGCCGCCTCCTTCCGGGCAAGAGCGATCTGCTCCGGGGAAATGTCCACGCCCGTGATATGGGACTTCGGGTTATACAGGTTTTTCGGCAGGACGCCGGTTCCCGTGCCCAGATCCAGCCATGATGTCCCGTCCGCCGCAGCGCCCAGGGCCCGGAGCCGGGAATACAGCTCCGCCGGGTAGATATCCCGGTATGCGGCATAGGCTTCCGCCGTTATGCCGAAATCGAAAGCCTGTCCGTTGTCCAAGGCCGTTATGTCTTTACTCTTCATCGGATTCATAATAATACGAATAATCGATCCCTTTCATGAAAACCTCCCAGTCGCCGATCCTGTCCGTAAGCGCGCCTTCCATCAGCCGCAGGATCGCGGAAGGATCAAAGGGACTTCTCTCCATCGCGGAGAGATACTCTTTTTTGCCGATCCTGCTCCAATCCACACATTTGGACAAACTCCGTTTCAGCATAAGATCGACCCATATTCTCGTACTCCGTCCGCTGCCCTCCCAAATGGGATGAGCAATGTTCATTTCCACTTTCCGTCAGCGGCGGTCAGCTCCTTTTCACCGTTGCCCAGCAGACCCTCGGATTGGCGGTGTCAGCCACCGCCGCGATCACATCTGCCGCGTAGAGCCGCCATTTTGCGGTTTCTTCATCCCATACCGAACGCACGGGAATCGCGTCAAAGAAGCGAATTGAGGTTTTTGTTCCATCTGCCATGCTCGTCCGCCCTCACAGCTCCTGGGCCGTGCGCTGGATCACCTCGTCCTGGATGGACTCCGGCAGGCGGGTGAAGTAGGCGCTGTACCCTGCCACCCGGACCACCAGCTCGGGATGCTCCTCCGGCCTGACCTTGGCGTCCTCCATCTCCTCCCGGTCCACCACGTTGAACTGCACATGCTTGCCCCCGTGGGTCAGGTAGGTCTTTACCATGCTGCTGAGCTTCTCCAGGTCCGAGCGGGTCTTCATGTTGGAGGGGTGGAACTTCATGTTCATCAGGGTGCCCTGATAGGGGTCCTGATCCACCTCCATGGCGCTTTGGAACACCGCCAGTGGCCCGCACACATCCTGTCCGTGGTCCGGGGAGAGGGAGGCGTCCGCCAGGATCTCCCCGCCCCTGCGCCCGTCCGCCGTGGCCCCGGTAAGGGCGCCTCCAGGCTGGTGGGCGGAGATGGAGATGGCGTTGGGCTTCAGCGTGTCCCCATACACGCAGGGGAGGCTGTGGCAGGTATCGGCGAAGAGCTGGTACACCTCCGCCACCATATCGTCCACCTCCTTGATGGCGTTGCCGTACTTGGGCTGAGCCCGGAAGTCCCGCCGCATCTCCTCATAGCCCTCCCAGTCCGCATCCAGGGCTTCCA
>JBGUZS010000028.1:0-8555 GCA_045223835.1 Oscillospiraceae bacterium
CGGATTGCCACAACCGGTGACATCGGTCACCGGTTTCGCAATGACCATTTTCGTTGGTCTGGTACTTTGTCTACAGTCTGACCGCCCGCGTTTCGCCGCGGGCGGTAAACGCTCCGGTCATCCTTGGCCCAGGGCGGCGCCGACAAAGCCCCGGAACAGGGGATGGGGCCGGTTGGGACGGCTTTTGAATTCCGGATGGAACTGCACCCCCAGGTAGAAGGGATGGCCGGGAATCTCCACCGTTTCCACGATGCTCCCGTCCGGGCTGGTGCCGCTGAGCGCAAGCCCCGCCTCGGCCAGCGCCTGCCGGAAATCGTTGTTGAACTCGTAGCGGTGGCGGTGCCGCTCCCGGATCAGCGCGCTGCCGTAGCATTCCGCCATCCGGGTACCCGGGACGATCCTGCAGGGATAAGCCCCCAGGCGGAGGGTGCCGCCCTTGTCTACCCGGTCGTTCTGGTCGGGAAGGAAGTCGATGACCTTGTGCCCGGAATCCGGGTCGAACTCCCCGGAGCTGGCGTCCGCCCAGCCGCAGACATGCCGGGCGAATTCGATCACCGCGATCTGCATCCCCAGGCACAGGCCCAGGTAGGGGACCCTCCGCTCCCGGGCGTACCGGGCGGCCAGGATCATCCCTTCGATCCCGCGGCTGCCGAAGCCTCCGGGGACCAGGATCCCGGCACAGTCCCCCAAGAGGTCGTCCAAGGTCTCCTCCGTCACCTCGGTGCTGTCGATCCAGCGGATCTCCGCCTCCGCTCCGGCGGCGTAGGCGGCGTGGCGCAGGGCCTCCGCCACGGAGAGATAGGCGTCATGGAGCTGAACATACTTCCCCACCAGGCCGATGGTCACACGCCGGTCCGCGGCCTTGACCCGCCGGACCATGGCCGCCCATTCCTCCAGCTCCGGCTCCGCCGCCTCCAGGCCCAGGGCCCGGCAGACGATGCGGCCAAGCCCCTGGCGCTCCAGCATCAGGGGCGCTTCATAGAGGAAGGGCAGGGTGCGGTTTTCGATCACGCAGTCCGGGGATACGTTGCAGAACATGGCGATCTTCCGCATCAGGGCCTCCTCCAGCGGCTCGTTGCAGCGCAGCACGATGATATCCGGGTGGATGCCCATGCCCTGCAGCTCCTTCACCGAATGCTGGGTGGGCTTGGATTTATGCTCTCCGCTGCCCTGGAGATAGGGCACCAAGGTCACATGGATATAAAGGCTGTTTCCCCTGCCCTGCTCCAGGCCCACCTGGCGGATCGCCTCCAGAAAGGGCTGACTCTCGATATCGCCGGTGGTGCCGCCGATCTCCGTGATGACCACGTCGGCCCCCGTCTTGTTTCCCATGGCATAAATGAAGTCCTTGATCTCCCCGGTGATATGGGGGATCACCTGCACCGTCTCCCCCAGGTATTCCCCCCGCCGTTCCTTGTTCAGCACGTTCCAGTAGACCTTGCCGGTGGTGAGGTTGGAGTATTTGTTCAGATCCTCGTCGATGAACCGCTCATAGTGGCCCAGGTCCAGGTCCGTTTCCGCCCCATCCTCGGTCACATAGACCTCCCCATGCTGATAGGGGCTCATGGTGCCGGGATCCACGTTGATATAGGGGTCCAGCTTCTGGGCCGCCACCTTCAGGCCCCTCGCCTTCAGCAGGCGCCCCAGGGAGGCGGCGGTGATGCCCTTGCCCAGGCCGGAGACCACTCCGCCGGTCACGAATATGTATTTTGCCATATAAACCACCCTTTCCTGGAAACAAAAAAAGAGACAGCGGCGCGCAGGACCACCTGCGAGACGCCGTTGTCTCTCAACGAGAATCAGTTTACGCCCCCCGGAGGGAAAAGTCAATCCGCAGAGCTTCATTTTCGCAAATTCTCTTGCGGAAACCTGCGGCAGCAGATAGAATACCAGGGAAAACGAGACCTTTGGGAAGGAGCGATCATCCCATGAACTATACGCCGGATGAAGTCATGCAGTATATCGCGGAGGAGGATGTGAAGTTCATCCGCATGGCCTTCTGCGATATTTACGGGAACCAGCGGAACGCCGCCATCATGGCCGGGGAGCTGCCCCGGGCTTTTGCCCATGGCATCGCCTTCGACGCCTCTGCGGTCAGCGGCTTCGATATGGTCGTGCGCTCCGATCTTTTCCTGCGGCCGGACGCCTCCACCCTGAAGGAGCTGCCCTGGCGTCCCCAGCACGGGCGGGTGGCCCATATGTTCTGCGATATCGTCCATCCCGACGGCAGGCCCTTCGCCGGGGACGCCCGCAGTCTTCTCCGCCGGGAGGTGGAAAAGGCTACCCAGCTGGGCTATGCCTTCCGCTTCGGCACGGAGATGGAGTTTTACCTCTTCAGGCTGGATGAGGAGGGCAACCGGACGAAGCAGCCCTTCGACCGCGCGGGGTATATGGGCGTGGCGCCGGAGGACAAGGGGGAGAACGTGCGCAGGGAGATCTGCCTGACCCTGGAGCGCATGGGCATCTATCCCGAGAGCTCCCATCATGAGAGCGGCCCGGGCCAGAACGAGATCGATTTTCGCTACGCCGATCCGGTGACCGCGGCGGACAACGCGGTGATGTTCCGCAGCGTGGTCAGGACCATTGCCGCCCAGAACGGCCTCTGGGCCGATTTTTCTCCCCGTCCCCTTCCCGATCACGATGGGAACGGCCTCCATATCAACATCTCCGCAAGGCGGGGCCAGGAGGCGCTGTCCCCCCTGCGGCTGGTGCCGGGGCTGATGCGCCGCATCCGGGAGATGACCCTGTTCCTGAACCCCACCGACGGTTCCTATGCCCGGCTGGGGCAGGACAAGGCCCCGGCATACGTCTCCTGGTCGGAGGAGAACCGCTCGCAGCTCCTGCGCGTGCCCGCGGCGGAGGGAGAGTACCGGCGGCTGGAGCTCCGGTCCCCCGATGCGGAGGCGAATCCCTATCTGGCCTTCGCCCTGATCATCGCCGCCTGTACGGAGGGCCTGGAGCAGGATTATCCCCTGCCCCCGGCGGCGGATTTCAACCTCTACCGGGCGGAGAGCAAGGCGCTGGAAGGGCTGGAGCGGCTCCCCCGCACGCTGGAGGAGGCCGTGGCCGAGGCCGGAAGGAGCGCTTTCATCCGGGAGCGGATCCCGGGCCAGATCCTGGCGGGATACGGGCTCGCGCCCTGACCCGGCGCGGAAACATACGGAGAAGGGAGGGAAGCGCCACGGTTTTCCGGGAAGATACCTACAGCGTCCTGCTGGTTTCCGCTTCTGAAAAATTCAATTCCGCGGCCCTTTCCCTGCTGCCCGTTACGGATTACTGGCCGGTCACCGCCGTGGGGAGCGTCAGCGAAGCCCGGCGCAGGCTGGTGGACGGGACCTTTGACCTGATCCTGATCAATTCCCCCCTGCCGGATGACGCGGGACTCGAATTCGCCGCCGAGATCTGCGGGGAGAGCGACGCCGGCGTCCTTCTCCTGGTGCGGGGGGAGCTGTATGAGGAAACCTATTCCCGGCTCCTGCCCGCCGGGGCCGTCACCCTGGCCAAGCCCGTGAGCCTTCAGTCCATGACCCAGAGCCTGCGGGTGCTGTGCGCCATCCGGGAGCGGCTGCGGAGGATGCGGCGGCGCCAGGCCACGGTGGAGGAAAAGATCGAGGAGCTGCGGCTGGTGAACCGGGCCAAGTGGCTGCTGATCCAGTGCCTCCACATGACGGAGGAGGACGCCCACCGCTATATCACCCGCCAGGCCATGGAGCAGCGCAGCACGAAGCGGGAGATCGCCGAGAGCATCATCCGGACCTACCAGTGAGGGCGGCGCTCGGTTTTCCGTCCCTGTCCCCGGTCCCGCTGCCGCGGGGCTCAGCCGCCCCTGACCTGCGCCGAGGCATTCGAAAAACCATACGGCAGAATATCCGGCCGTCGCCCCTTCCATGATCGCCAATTGAAAATGGGGAACCGCCGATCGGCGGGGATACCGGGATCACCGCTCCGGTATCCCCGCCATATCTATGCCCGCGTGCAGGCGCCGCGGGGCCTTCCCCTCCCCGCTCCCGGCGGAGGGGATGGCATGGGCAAGTCAGCTAGTTTTCTGCTTAGCTGCATCTTGTTTTTTACACTAGATTACGTATTGACTAATATCAAGTTTCTGGTATAATTACATCAGGTCGCCTGTGCGTCCACTTTATATTGTGCTGATTAATGGAGGGAACACCATGGTTTTCAACGCTATTGCTGAACTGATCGCCGACCGCAACGACTGCGATATTTCTGAGATCACCCCGGAGAGCCGCTTCGAGGATCTGGGCATCGATTCCCTGGACACGGTGGAGATGCTCATGGACCTGGAGGACAAGATCGGCTTCGAGGTAGAGCTGGACCAGAAGGTGGAGACCGTGGGCGAGCTGGCGGCTTTCATCGAAGCGAAGATGGGCTGAGCGATGCTGCATACCGTTCTGAACGATCTCCTGGGGATCGAATACCCCGTTTTCCAGGGAGGCATGGCCTGGATCGCCGACGGCAGGCTGGCCGCGGCGGTGAGCGAAGGGGGTGGCCTGGGCATCGTTGCCGCGGGAAACGCTCCGGCGGACTATGTCCGGAATCAGATCCGGATCGCCAAAGGCCTGACGAAAAAGCCCTTCGGCCTGAACATCATGCTCATGAGCCCCTTCGCCTCCGAGGTCGCCGAGCTGGCCGCCGAGGAGAAGGTGGCTGTGGTCACCACCGGGGCGGGCAATCCCTCCCGGTACATGGAGCTGTGGCGCGCCGCCGGGATCCGGGTCATCCCCGTGGTGGCCTCCGTCGCCATGGCCAGGCTCATGGCCCGCGCCGGGGCCTGCGCCCTCATCGCCGAGGGCGGCGAGAGCGGCGGACATGTGGGAGAGCTGACCACCATGGTGCTGGTGCCCCAGGTCTGCGACGCCGTTTCCCTGCCGGTGATCGCCGCGGGCGGCATTGCCGACGGGCGGGGCATGGCGGCGGCCTTCATGCTGGGGGCCTGCGGCGTGCAGATGGGCACCCGCTTCCTTTCCGCGGAGGAATGCGCCATCCACCCCGCCTATAAAGAGAAGATCCTGAAGGCCAAGGATCTCTGCACCATGGTGACCGGCAGGCGCACAGGTCATCCCGTGCGGGCGCTGCGCACCAATTTCCCCCGGGAGTACCTGAAGGCCGAATATGGCGGCGCCTCCGACGAGGAGCTGGATAAAATGGGCACCGGCGCCCTGCGCCTGGCGGTGCAGGAGGGCGATATGGAGCGGGGCTGCTTCCTCTCCGGCCAGATCGCCGCCATGGTGAACAAGGTGCAGCCTGCCGCGGAGATCGTGCGGGAGGTCTGCCAGGGGGCGGAGCCCATTCTCAGGAGCGCGTCGAAATGGGTAAATTAGCCTTTGTGTTTTCCGGCCAGGGGGCGCAGGCCCCGGGCATGGGGCTGGATCTCTATGAACGCAGCCCGGCGGCGAAGGATGTCTTCCGCTGCTGCGAGGCCATCCGCCCCGGCACCCTGGAGCAGTGCTTCCGGGGCAGCGAGGAAGCCCTGAGGGAGACCGCCGTCACCCAGCCCTGCATGGTGGCCATGGAGCTGGCCGCCCTGGCGGCGGCTCGGGAGGCCGGGCTGGAGCCGGATATGGCTGCGGGCTTCTCCCTGGGGGAGCTCAGCGCCCTGAGCTGCGCCGGGGTCATGGAGGCGGAGACCGCCTTTCGCCTCACCTGCCGCCGGGGGGAGCTGATGCAGCAGGCGGCGGAAGCCCACCGGACCGGCATGGCCGCCGTGGTAAAGCTGACGAACGCGGAAGTGGAACGGCTCTGCGCCGGGTTTCGTCAGGTCTGGCCCGTGAACTACAACTGCCCCGGGCAGGTGACGGTATCCGGCGCGGAGGAGGAGATGGCCGATTTCGCCGCGGCGGTGAAGGCTGCGGGGGGCAGGGCCATTCCCCTGAAGGTCCGCGGCGCCTTCCATTCCCCCTTCATGGCGGAGGCGGGAAAAGCGTTTCAGGCGGAGCTGGATGCGGCGCCCCTGCGCGCCCCCCGCATCCCCGTGTACGCGAACCTCACCGGGGAACCCTACGGGGAAGACGCAGCCGCCACCCTGGGACGGCAGATGACCAGCCCCGTGCGCTGGGAGGCCTCCGTCCGGGGCATGATCGCCGCCGGAGCGGATACCTTCATCGAGTTGGGGCCGGGAAAAACCCTCTGCGGCCTCATCGGCAAAACAGATCCCTCCGTCCGCTGCTTCCCCCTCTCGGAGATGAAGGACATCGATGCGCTGAGAAAGGAGCTTGGGCTATGCTGAAGGGAAAAGTGGCCGTCGTCACCGGCGGTTCCCGGGGCATCGGGGCCGCCATCGCCGTAAAGCTGGCCTCCCTGGGTGCAGACCTGGCCCTCATCTATGCCGGGAACGGGGCGAAGGCGGAGGCCGTTGCGGAGAGCTGCCGTGCCCTGGGCGTCCGGGCGGAGACCTATCTCTGCGACGTGGCAGACGGAGAAGCCGTCAAGGCCGCCGTGGGAAAGATCAAGGCGGAGCTGGGAGGCGTCCAGCTCCTGGTGAACAACGCGGGCATCACCCGGGACGGGCTGGTTGCCGCCATGAAGGAAGAGGATTTCGACGCGGTGCTGGACACCAACCTCAAGGGCGCGTTCCACATGATCCGCTATTGCAGCGGGCTCATGCTCCGGGCCAGATACGGGCGGATCGTGAACATCAGCTCCGTGGCGGGACTCATGGGCAACCCGGGCCAGGCCAATTACGCCGCCGCCAAGGCGGGGCTCATCGGCCTGACCAAAACCGCCGCCAAGGAGCTGGCCTCCCGGGGCATCACCGTGAACGCGGTGGCGCCCGGGCTGATCGACACGGACATGACCCGCTCCCTGGGCCTGGCGGAGGACGCCCTTCGGGCGGCCATCCCCCTGGGGCGCGCGGGCAAGGCGGAGGAAGTGGCCGAGGCTGTGGCCTTCCTGCTGCAGGCCGACTATATCACCGGCGCGGTCCTGCGGGTGGACGGCGGCATGGCGATGTGAGGAGAAAATGCGATGGATGAAGCGAATATCCGCAAATACGCGGAGCTGATGCGGGAGCTGGAGCTGACGGGACTGGAGATCACCGAGGGCAATACCGTGGTCCGTCTGGAACGGGGCGGCGCCCCGGCGGCTGTTCCCGCCCAGGTGATCCCCCTGCCGGAGAAAAAGGCCGAGGAGGGCGGGGACAGCCTGATCCGCTCCCCCATGGTGGGCGTCTTCTACGCCGCCCCCGCCGAGAACGCCGCCCCCTACGTGGCCGTGGGGGACCGGGTGAAGGCGGGAGACACCCTGTGCATCATCGAGGCCATGAAGCTGATGAACGAGATAACCGCCGAGAGGGACGGAGTCATTGCCGAGGTCTGCGCCGGAAACGGGCAGGTGGTGGAATACGGCACCGTTCTCTTCCGCATGGAGGGCTAGGATGGACCGGACCGAACTGATGGGTATCCTTCCCCACCGGGAGGGGATGCTGCTGCTGGACGAGGCGGAGAAGGCGGGGGAAGAGGCCCGGGGCAGACTGCGCATCCGGGGGGACGAATGGTTCCTGCAGGGCCATTTCCCCGGCAATCCCGTGGTTCCCGGGGTGATCCTCTGCGAGATCCTGGCCCAGAGCGTATGCGTGCTGCTCTCCGGGGAGATGGAGCCGGGCAGGACCCCCCTGTATACGGGGCTGGACAAGGCGCGCTTCAAGAGCCCGGTGCGTCCGGGCGACCTGTTCGAGACCCGCTGCCGGGTCACCAAGGTCAAGAAACCTTTTTACTTCGCCGAAGGCGAGGGATACGTGGAAGGCAAGCTCTGCGTGAAGGCGGAGTTTTCCTTCGCCATCGTATGAACATGGATGATCAACAGTCGGAGTAAGCGGAAATGTTTTCTAAGATCCTGATCGCCAACCGCGGGGAGATCGCGGTACGCATCATCCGGGCCTGCAAGGAGATGGGCATCGCCACGGTGGCCGTGTACAGCGAAGCGGACCGGGACGCCCTCCATGCCGCCCTGGCGGACGAAGGCTACTGCATCGGCCCTGCCGCCGCGGAGGACAGCTATCTGAATACCGAACGCATCCTTTCCGCCGCCCTGATCTCCGGAGCCCAGGCGATCCACCCGGGTTACGGCTTTCTTTCGGAAAACGCCCGCTTCGCCCGGGAATGCCGCCGGAACGGCATCGTCTTCATCGGGCCGGAGCCGGAGCTGATGGAGCGTCTCGGGGACAAGACGGAGATGAAAAAGCTGGTGGAGGGCACTTCCCTGCGCCCCATTCCCGGCACCGGCGTCCTGCGGGACATGGGCGACGCCCTGGCCCGGGGAGAAGCGCTGGGTTACCCCCTGATGCTCAAGGCCCGCTCCGGCGGCGGCGGACGGGGCATTCGCCTCCTGCAAGGCCCGGAGGATCTTCGCCAGGCCTGGCCGCTGGCGGTGGCCGAATGCACCTCCGCCTTCGGAGACGGGGCCCTGTACCTGGAAAAATACATCTGGCCCGCCCGGCATATCGAGGTGCAGGTCCTGGCGGACGAACAGGGAAATGTGGTATGCCTGGGGGAACGGGACTGCTCCGTGCAGCGGCGGCATCAGAAGCTGATCGAGGAATC
>JBGUZS010000029.1:0-11241 GCA_045223835.1 Oscillospiraceae bacterium
CAAATATGTACCCCTATTATGCCCGATGTGTCGTCACCGGTACGGTGAAATATCGTTATTATTCCAAAATGCACCAGGATAAATCAATACAGATGTTCCAGCCAGAGATCGACTCCCTGGAATTTGTGACACTGGAGGATGTGGAGGTCCTGGCTGGGGATCCTGCCTGGTTGATGGACAAAGAGGAGCACACCTTGAATCTGCATACCTTCAAAGAAGAATACCGCGGTCAGTTCTTCACCACGGATTACACCGTGGATCATCAGAGCCGGAATAATGTCTTTGTCCTGGACAATCACCTTTTCCCCGGCGACGCGGATATCCTCCAGCCCGGTCGACGGGTGTTGCTGGTGGTGCGGAACAACTGTCAGGAACAGCTCATCCTGCCACAGGACGAATATCGAGGGGTGTATCCGGAGGGCCGGGTCCATGAGTTTGACGTGGGGGACGACAGCCTTATCGGCTGGTGGCCCTACTTCCTGGATATCACGGACCTGCCGGAGGGCTGGCTGGAGCAGGACGAGTATGCCGACCTGCGGGAGCTCATCCGGGTGACGAACGACGATGTGCACACCTTCGATGTGGTGTATGGGGACGATATGGCGGCCATTCGACGGGTGGCGGATGGACGGATCATCTGCCACGAGGGGCGCTTCATCACCCCAGCGGACGCGGGTAAGTCGGTATGCGTGGTGAATACGGACGTGCTGGACGCCTACGGGCTGAAGGTGGGGGATACCCTCACCTTGGACTTGGGAAACTATCTTTCCGAGCAGTACGCCCCCCTGGGGGCAGTGGCGGTAAATCGGGGGCGGCAGTCCACGGCGTACACGACCAAGACCTTCACCATCATCGGCTCCTGGCGGGACCTGAATGAGGGGAACCACACTTACCGGGATCTGTACTGGTGCTGGAGCAATAACGCCATCTTTGTGCCCTCTGCTTTCCTGCCAGAGTGCCGGAATGGGGAGAACCATACGTTCAAGCCCTGCGAAATGAGCTTCGTGGTGGGAAATGCGGAGGAGATCGACGCTTTCGTCAAGGATTCCCTGCCGCAGCTGGAGGCCATAGGCCTGACCTATTCCTTCAGCGACGGGGGCTGGCTGCAGGTGGGGGAGGATCTGATGCAATCCCGGAGCCTGGCCCTGGTGAAGCTGCTGATCTTCTCCGCCGCGGCCCTCTTCGCCCTGGTGCTCGCGGTCTGGCTCTTTATCGGGCGGAAGAAGCAGGAGTATGGCATCTTCCGGGCGCTGGGCATGGAAAAGCGGGCAGCCGGGGCGCGGCTGTACGTCCCCTTTGCCCTCCTGGGCTTGGTTTCCACGGTGCTTGGGTTGGTCGCCGCCCGGGTGGTGACCGGCAGGCAGCTGGCAGAGGAAGCCGCCCATATACCGGCCCCTCTGTCGGTGTTCCTCCTGGGGGCCCTGGGCTTCCTGGCGCTGCTGGCGGTCCTGGCCTTCCTCGGCCTGCTGCTGGTCCGCCGTCGGAGCATCCTGTCGCTGGTGCAGGGGAAGAAATGATGGACTGGTCCTTCCGTTATCTCCGCCGTTTGCTGGGCCGGAACCTGGGGCGGAGCCTTCTGAGCCTGGGACTGGCGGCCCTGCTGGCCCTGGCCTTCGGCCTGGTGACGGTGCTCCGGGGCATGTATGCGGAGCTGTACCGAAACGTGGAGGTCAAGGCGGTTTTCAGCGGCATCCCCTACGCCAAGGCCCTGAAGGCGGAGACCTCAGGGCTCCTGCGGGATGCGTACTATGAGACCACCGTCATGGACGTGATGGTGGAGCTGGATGACCTGGAGCATGCGGCGATCCTGTTTACCAACCGCCTGGAGGAGATCGGGCCGGAGGATGTGGAGTGGGCCGAGGGCTGGGACGGGGAGAGCTTCTTTGCTGCGGAAAAGGGGGTATGCCTCCTGCACGCCGGGTATGCGGAGGAGCTGGGGAAGGGCTTGGGGGACCGGCTGCGGGTGAACGAGCGGGACTGGCTGGTAAACGTGAGCGAGGGGGGCAATCCATTCAAACCCGGGGAGACCCTCCTGGAGCTCCGGGATCGGAAGCGGCCCTTCCTCACCATTGCGGGCATCCTTCATCGTGAATCCGAGGATCATATCCTCCGCGTCCCCGTGGGAGCGCACAGACCTCTGAGCTGCTTCTACTCCGGGGAATACACCCTGGAGCTGGCCCGGTACACCCTGGCGGACTACCACCGGGCCTCCGAGATGCGGGATTACGCCAAAAGCATCCTGGACGGCGTCAGGGGCGATCCGGCTTTCTCCATGGATACGGGCAATGCGGATCGCATCTATGAGATGCACCGGCTTCTTGAGACCCTGTACCCCCTCGCCATCGCCGCTGCCCTGCTGTTGGGCGGTGTGCTCCCCGGCCTCATGGTGCTCCACGCCTCCCGGGAGATCAGCATCCTGCGGGCGCTGGGGGTGCATATCCGGAACTGCGTGGGCGTCTACACCCTGGCCCAGGCGCTGTGTGCGTTTTTGGGACTGGTGATCGGCCTGCTGTTGGCGTTTGTCCTGCAGCGCCCGGCCTTCGCCGCCGTGGCCCGGCCCTTCGGGACATACCTGGCCGCCCACCTGGCAGCCTGCGCCCTGGGCTCCGGCGTCTTCGCCTGGCTGAGCGCCCGGAAGCACGTGCTCGAGCTGCTGCAAAGTAAGGAATAAGGACGGGGTAAATTATGAACTGGTCTCTTCGCTATCTCCGCCGCCTTCTGGGGCGGAACCTGGGGCGGAGCCTCCTGAGCCTTCTGCTGGCGGCGCTGCTGGCCTTCGCCTTCGGCCTGGTGACGGTGCTCCGGGGGATATACGCGGAGCTGTACAAAAACGTGGAGGTCAGGGCGGCCTTCTCCGGCGGCCTGAGCTACGACCGGGCGCAGAAGATCGCCCAGAGCGGCTATGTCCGGGATCCCTACTATGAGCGCTACACCGCAGACGGAGAGGTTGAAATGGAGGCTGCCGACTTCCTCTTCACAAACCGTCTGGACCGCCGGGTGACGGATCCGGTGGACTGGCTCACCGGCTGGGATGAGGAGACCGCCATGAACGCGGAGGAAAAGGTGCTGGTGATGTATGCCCGCCACGCGGAAGCCCTGGGGGTGGGCCTGGGGGACATGGTGCGGGTGAATGAAACCCAGTGGTGGCTGAACCTGACGGCCATGGACAGCAAAAACCTACGGGACGGGGAGACCCCCATGGAGCTGCGGGACAGGCACAGACCCTTCTTCAAGGTGGTGGGTATCATTCGCTCCGAGGCGAATAACCAGACTGTGTTTGTTCCCACGGCAGCCAGGAACATGGTGATGTTCTTAGTCCCCAAGATGGAGCTGGATATCGCGGAATTTACCCTGGTGGACTACCATCTGGCGGCAGAGTTCACCGCCTACGCCAAGGGGGAGCTGGACAAGATCCAAACCCCGGTGCGCCTCACCCTGGACACCTCTTACGCGGACCGGATCTACGAGATGCACCGGCTGCTGGAGACCCTGTACCCCCTCACCATTGCGGCGGCCCTGCTCCTGGGAGGCGTGCTGCCGGGGCTCACGGTCTTGCATGGGTCGAATCAGATCAGTGTCCTCCGTGCCCTCGGCGCAAAAATCCGAAAGTGCGTCAGTATTTACACCCTGGCCCAGGTGCTGTGCGCCTTGTTCGGGCTTGCGCTGGGCTTTGTGCTGGTGACGGTCATTCGGAGGCCGGAGCTTTCCGCGGTTCTGCGGCCTTTTGGTATCTACCTGGCCGCCCACCTGGCCGCCTGCGCCTTGGGGTCGGGCGTCTTTGCCTGGCTGTGCGCGAGAAAGCATGTTTTAGCCCAATTGCAGGCAAAGGAATAGCGAAGCGGTTTTCGAGCGGCCGCTGCGCTGACGTACCGATCCTTTCTCTGACTATACTCGTTTCTTTGCCTCCGGCGGCCCGGTTTCTCTCACGCGAGAGAAACCGGGGAAAGAGCACGGCGGGGCTCCGCCCCTGCACCCCGGTGCGGCGGGCGCTGAAGCGAAGGGGGCAAAGGCGCGGCGGGGAACAAGCGGGTGCTGAACGTCAGCTTGCCGACTTTGAATCTGCTTGGCAATAGTCGTTTGCTTTTCAGGGTGCCCTTCGCCGCACCGGCGCCGGTATTCGACCTATCCCGCAGGCAGCCGCATCCCTGCACATGTCACCTTGTCCCGTTGTTCCGTGCAGAACTCCCGTCCCCCCCCTTCCCCGGGAAGGAGGATCCAATGGGGGAAACCGCCGCGCGGTTTCTCCCTTGGCCGTCGGGGAAGGATTCCAAAGGAAACCGCCTCGGAATAGGTTTCCTTTGGCGGCTTTCTTTCCCAGCTTTCTTTTCCGCAAAAGAAAGCTGGCCGCCGGAGGCATCCCCCCGGCAGGGTCCCCGCCGGCGAGGTGCCCCCGCCCAAAACGAAAAGCAAGGAGGATTCATCATGAACGCATTGACTCTGGAAAACGTCAGCTACACTTACCCCGGCGGCGCTGCCCCGGTGGTGAAAAATGCGACCTACGGCTTTGAATCTGGTAAGCTCTATGCCGTTGTCGGTCCCAGCGGAAGCGGGAAAAGCACCCTCCTGAGCATGTTGGCAGGGCTGGACATGCCCAGAGAGGGGGATGTGATTCTGCAGGAGGATAACCTGAAATCCCTGGATCTGGACAAGTACCGCCGGGAAGGGGTCAGCATCATTTTTCAGGCATTCTGTTTGCTGCCCCTGCTCACGGTGCGGGAGAACGTTTGCCTCCCCATGGAAATGCAGGGCATTCCGGAGAATGAAGCCCGGATTAGGGCGGCGGAAGCCCTGGTGAAGGTGGGGATCGAGGAGAGCAAGCATAAACGCTTCCCCTCGGCTCTCTCCGGTGGGGAGCAGCAGCGGGTGGCCATAGCCCGGAGTCTATGCAGTGGCGCTCCCGTGCTCCTGGCGGACGAGCCCACGGGAAACCTGGACGGAGAGAACACCCGGATCGTCATGGACATTCTCCGTCGTCTAGCCCACGAGGAAGGCCGCTGCGTCATCGTGGTCACCCACGACCCGGAGGTGGCGGATACCGCCGACCTGATCCTGCGCATGAAGGACGGGGTGCTCACGGCAGCGTGAATCACGACAAAAAAGAGCTGTGGTCGATCGAACCGCAGCTCTTTTGCGCGGAAAAGCAGGAAATCTCAGAAAAACTTGAAAAAACCCTTGACATTGACGCGACGTCAAATTGTACGCTGAAGGTGCGGAAAGCGGCTTAACGCGAAAAAGGAGGTATTCCCACAGTGAAAAGGAAGATCGCTGCGTGCCTGATGTGCGTCTGCCTGCTGGCTTCTGTCTTTGCCGGCTGCGCGTCATCGAAGAATGGAAAACCCAGCAAAGAGCGGGCGAATCTGGAAGCTCTGCTGAAGGATATGTACGGCAGCAGCGCCATTGTCAGTCAGCCGGAGCTGGATCAGATTTTCCTCCTCCGTCCCAGTGAAGCGTTCCATGTGGATCACATCCTGACAGCCGTTCAGCTGAACGTTACCCAGAGCGACGGAGAATTCTACACCGGAAACCTGTATTCCTGTGTCCCCGAAAAAGAGACATATGCGCCGGGTGAGGATATCCGGATCACGGTGACCAGCCATAACCAAAACTTTACCACCGGCGGCGAACCGTTCCGGCTGGATATGCTGGCCGACGGGAAATGGTATGCCGTCAACCGGGGGTCATCCTGGGGACTGGTGCTGTACGAATGGTCGGAAGGCAGTGAGAAACAGTATGGGATCAATTGGTATCTGTGCCATTTCAACCCGATCGGCATCGATCCGGATACCGGTCTGATCGTGATCCTTCCGGAAAGGGATAATACGCCCCCGCTGCTTCCGGAGGGGACCTATCGCTTCAGCACCTGGGTAACCGATACGGTTGAGGGTGAAGAATACCAGCTCATGTGTGAGTTCCAGGTCAAGGCAAAATGACGCGGCATTTAGGCTGAGCCGATGCGTCTTTGTGGTGACCCACGACCCGGAGGCGGCGGATACCGCCGACCTGGTGCTGCGGATGAAGGACGGGGTGCTGACGGCAGAATAGTCCTGCGATCACGTCCTGCGCGCCTGCGCACAGGGATCGGCTTCGCCGGAGCTGCGCAGCGGCGCAGACAGAATAACGGCGCGAAGGGAAAACCTTTCGCGCCGTTGGGTTTTGATTTCCTATGTCCCGCAGGACGATTCAGAATGCCGCCGATTCAGTCGTACTCTCCGCGGCCTTTTACCCGGAAATACTCGATCATCTCCGCCGTGAGGGCAAAGCCGTCGTCCCGGTTGGGGATCTCCGCCCGGGGGACCCATTCCGCGACGCTGAGCTCATCCCCGTCCACCCGGATGGTCTCCTCTCCATCCAGATCGCAGAAGAAGCCGAAGAGGAGAGAATCGGATAAAGCCCAGGGCTGGCTCTTATAGAAGCGCAGGTTCTTCACCCGGACGCCGGTTTCCTCAAATACCTCCCGGGCGACGGTCTCCTCGATGGTCTCCCCAGTTTCGGCGAAGCCCGCCACCAGGGCATAGAAGGGCACATTGGGACGCCCCTTGTACTTGGTGAGCAGAAGCTTGTCCCCGCTGCGTACCCCCACGATCACCACGGGATTGATCCGGGGATAGACGGTGCTCCGGCAATGGGGACACTGCATGGCCCGCTCCCTTTCGGAATGGACCATGGGCCGGCCGCAGCGGCCGCAGAAGCGGTTCAGGCCGTACCATTCCCCCAGCTGACAGGCAACCAGGGCGGCGAAGGCCAGCTCCTTCGGCTTCAGGCGCATGAGGGTGAATACGGGCACATAGTCCCAGCCCTCCCAGGCGGGAGCGGCCTTCGGACTGCCGTCCTCCTCCAGGGCCAGGAAATAATCTGTTTTGTCCACGGTAAAAAGGTACCGGAATACGCCCTCCTTATCCTCCAGCTCCCCCCAGGTGGGGAAGCGCAGGGCGCCCATGGCGGTATGGCAGAACAGGCTCCGGTTCTTCACGAAGGCTATGGGGCTGTCCGCCGCCGGAGTCCTGCCCGGCTCATAGTGGTTATTGTAGACATGCGGCTGGATTTCTTGGATCATTTTTCCTCCAATTCCTCCAGCAGGGCCTCCACCGCAGAGGTGACGCAGCGGGTGCAGTATTTCTTCTTCTCCACAGGGTCCTCGCGCTTGATATCCCGGCAGTATACGGAGCCGTTTGCTTCCTTGAACCGCTCCGCCAGCCGCTGCACCCGGGCATAGTGGCCTTCCTTGCCCTCCAGATCCCCGGGAGCAAAATCCCCCTTCAGGAGGCCCAAGGCGATGCAGACCCCGCTCAGGGCGCCGCAGAGCTCGCCCATGCCCCCCACGCCGCCGCCGAAGGAGGCGGCAAGCTTCGCCGCCTGTTCCTGCTCCAGCCCGCAGGCGGGGGCAAAGGCGATCAGGGCGGACTGGGCGCAATGATATCCGCTGCTGAAGGCCAACTGGGCCCGCTTCAGACAGCCTTCCCGATCCAGCTTATCCGTGACCATCAGAAAATCGCCTTCCCCTCCGCCACCAGCCGGTCGTAGTTCTTCCGGGTGGCCTCATAGAGCTTTTTCCGCAGGCGGGGCTCCCGCACATCCAGCAGGATGCGGTTGTCCGCCCCGGATTTCTGCATGAAATCCGCCACGGCGGCGTCCAGCTCCTCCTCCGTGGCGTCCGGCGCCACCTTGGGGGAGTCGGTAAAAATGAATTTGTCCCCGTACATCTGCTTCAGCTTCCATTTGTCGTTCAGCGGCTGGCCGCCCCAGGAATCCTCACCGGCCTCGATGAACAGGGGGACGAAGCCCTCCACAAAGCCGCAGCAGTGCAGGTCCCAGTACATGCCCAGGCTGTGCACATGGTCCACCAGCTCCTTTACATAGGGAAGGAGCATCTCCCGGCAGGTCTCCTCGCTGAAGAACTCCGCCCGCTGGGAGCCCCAGTCGTCGTTGAAGTTCACAATGTCCGCGTTGAACCATTTCTTGGCCAGGGTATAGAATTTCTTATGTACGTCCGTGACCTGCCGCAGGAAACGGTGCACCGCCTCCTTCTGCTCATCGTCGATGAGGGCTACGGCGGCCTCGGAGAAATCCAGGATGGCGATGAGCCGTTCGAACAGGCAGCCGGGCACGGCGATATAGGTGCAGCGCTCCGGGCTGAGCTTATCCTTGTTCCGCTCATAGCAGCCCGCCCAGTCCCAGGTATCCGGGTCGGGAATGGTGACATATTTTTCCCATTCGGTGATATCCGGACAGATGGGGTTGCCGGGCTTCACCATGGCGCCGCCCGCCACCTCCACAAAGATCCATTCCACCCCGTAGCCGTCCTTGATGGGGGTATCGGCGGGCATGTCCTTCCGGGGAGAGCGGGCCACGTTCTCCGGGTCGCAGTCCAGCATCAGGTGGGTGTTGTCGACCCCCGGAAAGGGAGCCCACATGGGGGTTTTGCCCTGGTACAGGAGCAGGGTGTTTTCCCTCGGGGTGATGGGCGTTGTGTAAACATCCATGGGGGGCCCGAACATGGCGGGCAGCTGTCCCCGGATCTGCAGCTCCTCCGGGGAATACTTGGAATCTCTTGCCATAATTACCTCCGTCGCCCGCAGCAGGCGGGCAAATCAAAATATTATCTTATTCTATATTATACGTTCCGATAGTTCCAAAGTCAACGGATTCGGTGCAGGCATTTTCCCCGCTTGGGCCTTGACAGAAGTCAGCCTGCAGACTATAATATCGAATAACGATATTGATAAACGATATTGAAGAGGGGAGGGACGGGAAATGCCGAAGAAGGCCCTGGACAGCATGACCGAGTCCATGCTCTATACCTTGATGGCCTTTCAGACCGGACCCCGGTGCGGGATCGAGATCAGCGCCTATGTGGAGGCCCTGACCAGGGGCCGGGTGCAGCTGGGCCCCGGTACCCTGTACACCATCCTGAACAAGTTCCAGGAGGTGGGCTTTCTCCGGGAGGTCTCCGTGGAAGGGCGGAAGCGCACCTATGCCTTGACAGAGGAGGGAAACCGGGCATACATCCAGGAGTTGGAGCGGCTGCGGCAGTGCCTGCGGGACGCAGCCTCCGCCCCGGCCCTTGCCCTTGGGGAGGGAGGTGATCCACGTGAAGGATCGGATCTGGCGCTTGCCCCCCTGCCCGCCCTATGATGTGGAGAGTACGGAGAGCTGGCTGAGCGACATGGCCGCCCAGGGCTGGAAGCTGGAGCCGGACGACTTCTTTTTCGGCATCGCCTCTTTCATCAAAACCGATCCCGCCCCGGTACGCTATCGGCTGGAGGCCAGTCCCAAAAAGGTCAGCGCCTGGGACGACGATGGAGGCGTCCCGGACCGGGAAGCCTGGGAGCTGAATACGGACTATGGCTGGGAGTATGCGGGAAGGCGGGGGCAATTTTTTATCTACCGCACTGCCGATGCCGAGGTCAGGGAGCTGCATACGGACCCGCAGGTCCAAGCCCTAGCAATTAAGGCGGTGGAAAAGCGGCGTCTGCGGGATATCCTCTTGCTGGCAGCATTCTGGCTGCTGCAAATCCTGACCCATTTCTGGAGGGGTTCCTCTTTCCTCCTGTTCGCGGTGAAGGCCGGGCTGCCCACGGTCCTTTTGCTGGCGGCCTTGTTCCTGGGGGTGCTGGCCTTCGGGATCGGGGAGATCCGGTATCTGCAGGGGCTGAAGCGACGGCTGAAGGAGGGAGCCCCGCCGGACCACCGGAAGGACTGGAAAAAGACCCGACGCCGCTGGTTTGGAAGCAGAGTTCTTTTCTATGTGCTGTTCATCCTGTTGATCGTCCTGCTCCTGCGGCTGCTGGGCATCGAATTGGAGCATCGGGATCGGATGCCCCGTTCCGAGTACCCCGGAAAACCGCCCTTCGCCACCCTGGCGGATTTTGCGGAGGGGGAATACCGGGAGCTCCGAAATGGTATGCTGGATGCCTATGCCGTGAGGTGGTCCAACGTCTTTCTGAAGGAGGGCGTGGAGTGGTTCGAACACGGGGAGATCCGCCGTCCGGATGGGTCGGTCCTGTCCGGCGGACTGAGGATCGCCTATTATGATGCCCGGAGCGAAGCCCTGGCGAAGCTCCTGGCGAAGGAGCTCCAACGGGTGGATCGGGCGAGTGACCGGAAGGATTATGAAGAACTGGCCAGCCCGGATCTGGGCATGGACGACACCGCCGCCTATCATGCCCTGGCCCATTTCCCCTGCGTCGTCCTCCGGAAGGGGAACGTCGTGCTCCGCGCCTTGTTTTATCAGACGGGAAATGACACCGTCATCCTGGAGGAATGGGCGGGGATCCTGGCGGATTCCCTGGGATAAACGGTTTCTTTTCCCATGGCGGGGAAGAAATGGACAGAAAGTGATTGAAATGCCCGGCCATGAGGTATATAATCTTTTGGTCAAGTGCACTCAAATCACATTCTGAGGAGGAAGAAAAGTGAGAGACATATATCTGGTCAACTGCTGCCGTACCGCCGTAGGCTCCATGGGCGGCACCCTGAAGGATACCCCCGCCCCTGAGCTGGGCGCCATCGTCATCAAAGAAGCCCTGAAGCGCGCCGGCGTGGAAGCGGACAAGGTGGACGAGGTCATGATGGGCTGCACCCTGGTGGCCGGTCTGGGTCAGAACCCCTGCCGTCAGGCGGCCGTGAAGGCCGGCGTGCCCGTTTCCGTTCCCGCCTACACCGTCAGCATGGTCTGCGGCAGCGGCATGAAGGCCGTGATCGAAGCCGGCCGGGCCATCGCCGCCGGGGATGCGGAGATCATCGTGGCCGGCGGCATGGAGAATATGTCCGCCGCTCCCTACGCCCTGCCGGATATGCGCTTCGGCAAGAAGATGGACGTGGCCATGGCCACCTCCGGCCTGGTGGACACCATGGTGAAGGACGGCCTGTGGGACGCCTTCAATAACTACCACATGGGTACCACCGCCGAGAACATCTGCGATATCTGGGGCATCACCCGGGAAGAGCTGGACGATTTCGGCTATGCCTCCCAGATGAAATACCAGGCCGCCTTCAAGGCCGGGAAGTTCAAGGATGAGATCGTTCCCGTGCCCGTGCGGGTGAAGAAAGAAGTCATCGACTTCTGCGAGGACGAGTTCCCCCAGAAGAACCCCGACCGGGAAAAGATGGCGAAGCTGAAGGGCGCCTTCAAACTCTCCAAGGACAACGCCTTCCAGGCGGACGGCGGCACCGTTGAGGACACCTTCGGCGCCAAGGCCTGCAAGAAGGTGGAGTCCGACGGTACCACCCGCGTCACCGCGG
>JBGUZS010000030.1:0-4563 GCA_045223835.1 Oscillospiraceae bacterium
TGTCTATGTAGGAAGTACCGGTGACAGTATTGGTGAGGCGGGTCCAGCTGCTTTCTCCGGCGGCCTTGCGGTATACGGCGTACTTCGCGGCGCTGGTGACGGCGCTCCATTTTACCGTGATCTGCCCTGCCGTTGCCTTGGCACTTACCAGCACGGGGACCGTAGACGCGGCGGAAGCGGGAATATTCAGTATACCGGATGCGACGCTGGACTGCATGGGATCCTGACCGATGTAATAGATCAACCCGTCTGCTCCCCGCCGTATGCCATAGAGATACCCCTTGGCCTGCTCAGCGGAGCTGAGGGTATAAAACAGCGTCATCTCCCCGCCGGGGGTAAGCTTCCAGATCTGGGTGGGGGTGCTGCAGTAAAACGAGCCCCCATCGGAGGCGATGGTAATGTAGGAAAGGGGAACGTAATAGGATCCGGGGTTATCCCAGACATACCATAACGCTCCGCCGCCCGGGATATTCGCTCCGGTCTCGGAGGCCGCGCCGGAGCTGCGGAAGAACACCTGGTCTACTTCGTCAGGCTTCGCGTAACACATCTGCGTTCCGACCCACTGTACCGGCCGGATGAGCTCCCGCCACCAGAAATTCTGGTATTTCGTTCCGGTGGTATAGCCGTAGACGGATTCCCCCTTGCCGTTCACCCAGTCGCTGGATTTATGCTTTACTGCGCATTCCGCCTTGCTGAGGAGGAAATTCTCGTGCATACAGCAGCTTTCCGCCGTCAGCCCCTGCGCCGTATTCGTGGGATCGTCCCAGGTGCAGTCGATGTAATAATAGGCGTCGTCCCCGCCGTCCTTTACCTGTACCATATTCCATGAATGGTTGATCGCCTTGCTGGATACGATTTCGCAGGTCAGCCCGGCCAGATTGCAGAGGATCTTATAGGCCTTCGAATACCCGTCGCAGACGGCGCGCCCCTCCACCAGGGCGTTGTAGGCGTTCGTCCTGCTGTAAGTCAGATCGTACTCGCAGTGGGTGACCAGATAGTCATGGAGATAGAGCAGCTTTTCGGCATTCGTCCCCTGGGGGATCCCGGCCACGATGGAGGCGCACAGGGCATTGAAGGCGGCGACGTCGCTCTGGGAGTAGGTGGTATCGTAAAGGGGCTGGATCGAGGTGATCCCGGTGCCGGAATAGTTGTAACTAAATCCCGACCGGACATAGAAGAGCTCATAGTGGGCGTCCAGCACCTCGTAATACAGGTCGTAGCCCTCCTGCACCGTCAGTCCATAGGCGCTCACGTCGATCTCCCCGGACCGGTTCTTGAGCCCGGCGACGATCAAATTGCCGACGGTCTTCCGGGTCGCCGCGCTGATATCAAAGGTCTCCGTCTGGGTCAGGCTGCCAAGGCGGGTCGGCCTTCCCCGGGCAGGGGAAACGGTCCCGCCGGCTAAGGGCTCCGGAGGGGCCGCTGCTTCCGCCGCGGCAGCGGCGCCGGGCAGCGCGGAAAGCGCGAGGACCAGGGTCAGCAGGAAAACGAACCATCTCTTTCTCATTGGACATTGCTCCTATCTGTATCTGTGGCAATGGGGTATTCAAAGGCTTTCATCCGCCGGAGGAAACGCGCTTCCCCGCTCCGGATGCTCCCGGTACCAGCGGATGGTTTCCCGAAGGCCCTTTGCAAAGGGACACGCCGGTTTCCAGCCCAGGGAGGCGAGCTTCCCGCTGTCCAGGGCATAGCGCCGGTCATGCCCCGGCCGGTCCGGCACATGGGCGATCAGGCTCTCCGGTTTCCCCAGCTCCGCCAGGATCCGCTTCACCAGCCCGATATTCGTCATTTCGCAGCCGGCGCTGATGTTGTAGACTTCGCCGGGCACGCCTTTTTCCAGCACGGCGGTGAGGGCGGCGCAGTGGTCGGATACATGAAGCCAGTCCCGAACCTGCAACCCGTCCCCGTATACCGGCAGCGGCTCGTCCGCCAGAGCGCGGCGCACCATTCGGGGGATCAGCTTCTCCGGAAACTGGCAGGGGCCGAAATTATTGCAGCTGCGGGTAATGATCACCGGCAGGCCGTAGGTCCTGAAATAGGCCAGAGCCGTCAGGTCCGCCCCGGCCTTGGAGGCGGAATAGGGATTGCCCGGGCGCAGGGGCGAGGACTCCGTAAACCGTCCGGTCTCCCCCAGGGCGCCGTAGACCTCGTCCGTGGAGATCTGCAGGAAGCGTACCCCCGGGCGATAGTCCCGGGAACGGGGATCCTCCGGCTTCGTTTTCCAATGGCGCTTCGCGGCCTCCAGCAGGGTTTGGGTCCCCAGCACATTGACGGACAGGAAAAGCTCCGGCTCCGCAATGCTGCGGTCCACATGGCTCTCCGCCGCGAAATGGACCACGGTATCCACCGCATAACGGGTAAAAAGCCAATCGACCAGGTCTTTATCCCGGATATCCCCTTTGACGAAAACATAACGGGGATCCCCGACCGCGTCCGCCAGGTTATCCGGGTCTCCCGCGTAGGTAAAGGCATCCAGATTCGCCAGGCGGATATCCGCCTCCCGCGCCAGGACATGGCGGATAAAATGGGAACCGATGAATCCGGCGCCGCCGGTGACCAGCCAGGTTTTCATGGCGGCTCAGCCCGGTCCGGGCAGCTCATCCGCGCTGCCCTTCCAGAGGATATCCGCGATGCGGCGGCTGGCAAATCCATCCCCGTAGGGATTGGAGGCATGGGCCATGGCTTCATAGGCGGCCCTGTCCTCCAGCAGCTCCTGAAAATGCCGGTAGATGACCTCCTCCTCCGTACCCACCAGACGGAGGGTGCCGGCGGCGATCCCCTCCGGCCGCTCCGTGGTATCCCGCATGACCAGCACCGGCTTCCCCAGGCTGGGGGCTTCCTCCTGAATGCCGCCGGAATCCGTCAGGATCATATAGCTGCGCGCCAGAAAGTTATGAAAAGCCAGCACGTCCAGGGGCTCGATGATCCGGATCCGCTCGCAGCCCCGGAGCTCCTCCTCCGCCACCCGGCGCACGGCGGGATTCATATGGATGGGATAGATCGCCTTCACATCCGGATGCTCGTCCATGATGCGGCGGATCGCCCGAAACATATTGTGCATGGGCTGACCCAGGTTCTCCCGCCGGTGGGCGGTGATCACCACCAGCCGGCTTCCCTTCGCCCACTCCAGCTCAGGATGGGTGTAATCCGCCCGCACCGTGGTCTTCAGGGCATCGATGGCCGTATTGCCGGTGACGAAAATGGACTCCGGGCGTTTTCCTTCCCGCAGCAGGTTCTCCCTGGAGCGGGCCGTGGGCGCGAAATTATACCGGGCGATGATCCCCACCGCCTCCCGGTTGAATTCCTCCGGATAGGGGGAATCGATGTTATAGGTACGCAGGCCGGCTTCCACATGGCCCACGGGGATCTGCAGATAGAAGCAGGCCAGGGCCGCAGCAAAGGTGGTGGAGGTGTCCCCATGGACCAGCACCACATCCGGCCTTACCTCCTCCAGCACCCCTTTGATCCGCTCCAGGATATTTCCCGTAATGTCGAAAAGGGTCTGCTTGTCCTTCATGATGGAGAGGTCGTAATCCGGAGCCACCCGGAATGTGCGCAGGACCTGGTCCAGCATCTCCCGGTGCTGCCCGGTGACGCAGACGACCGTTTCAAACTGCTCCGGCCTTCCCTTCAGTTCCAGCACCAAAGGGCACATTTTTGTCGCTTCCGGCCTTGTGCCGAAAACCAGCATGACTCTTTTCATTGCTCTTCTCCCCTGCGGCCTCCATCGCCGGAGGCCGCCTTGGCCGTTTCTCCCGTCTTCCGCTCCGGTTCCGCCGACCGGTCGCCATGGTTGGAATTATAGCATAGGGACAGGCAAAGCTCAACAGAAACACGCGTCCCCACGCTCTGCACGGGAACTCACCCTCCCCTGGCCCGTAAGCCCGGCTCCGCCGGTTGGAGGCAAAGAAGCCCCGGGGATGGCATGCCATCCCCGGGGCTGGGAGAATCCTGCGATTGGTCTGAGATGATTCCTCAGTAGACCGTGACCGCGGCGCTGGTCTTGCTGACCACCGTGCCGGAAGAGTCCTTAACAAAGACCGTTGCAGTATACTTTCCGGCCATGGTGGGGAAATAGATGTAACTCTTTACGGTCCCATAACTCACCGTCTGGACCAGATTCCCATCTCGATAGATGCGGAAGCTGTATTGCCGCCCGGTACCGCCGTATACCTCAGCAGTCCAAGTCACAGAGCTTCCAACGTAGGCGCTGGTCTTGTCCGCCTCAAAGCTGATTATGCTGATGGAGTTTGAGCCGGAAGCGACGGCCTTTGCGCTGACGCCGGTGCTGTCATAGCCGCCCCATGCTCCGCCCGCATAAGCCCGGACGGTGTAATAGTAGGTGGTGCCAGCCACGAGATCGGTGCTCTTGTCTATGTAGGAAGTACCGGTACATGTATTGGTGAGGCGGGTCCAGCTGGTCGTTCCGGCAGCCTTGCGGTATACGGCGTACTTCGTCGCCCCGCTCACCTGATTCCAATTCACCGTGATCTGCCCGGGGGCGGCGGCGGCGCTCACCAGCACCGGAACCGTGGATGCGGCGGCGACGGCCTTCGCGCTGAC
>JBGUZS010000031.1:0-36021 GCA_045223835.1 Oscillospiraceae bacterium
GCATGGCGACCCGGAACGGGCTCGAACCGTCGACCTCCAGCGTGACAGGCTGGCGTTCTAAACCGACTGAACTACCGGGCCAAAAGCCTGTTCATCATAGCATCCGTCCTGAGAAATGTCAAGACAAAAAAGAAAAAAACTTGAGCTTCGACCAAACCGGTCTGCTGGCAAGACGCAGGAGCGTCCCGCTGAGCGGATGGGGGAAGGAAAGACCGGTGCAGTGAAGGGCCTGCATCGTCTGTCCGAGCCCGGCGGAGCAGGCTGCGGATTCCGGGGAGGCATAGAGCCGGTCTCCCAGTACGGGCCAACCCATGGCGCTCATGTGGACCCGGATCTGATGGGTGCGGCCGGTGAGCAGGCGAAGCTGCACCAGGCTGCAGCCCTTGGCGCTTTCCAGAAGCGAATATTCCGTGCCGGCAGGCTCTCCCGGTTCGCCGGCTTCCCGGCGGAGGTCACGGGGATCGGGACGGCGGATGGGCAGCTCGATCCGTCCGCTAGGGGGAGAGGGGACGCCGTACACGGCGGCGAGATAGGTTTTTTCTGTCTCGGGGGCGGCCAGAGCCTCACCCAGCAGGCGGCAGGCCCAGGCGCTTTTGGCAAAAAGGACGATCCCGCCCGTATCCCGGTCCAGTCGGTTCACCGCGTGGCAGCCCTCCTCCCCCTCAGAGAGGAAATAGGACCAGACCGCATTGGCAAGGGTACCGGTATTTCGGCTGTGAGTCGGGTGGACGATGATCCCCTGGGGCTTATCCAGCGCCAGCATGAGCGCATCCTCATAGAGAATATGCAGTTCTCCCGGTTCCGGCGGATAATTGGGGGTATCCTCCCGCAGCAGAGCGGTGATCCGGTCCCCGACCGCCAGGATATACGAAGTAAAAGCAGGACTGCCGTTCACCAGCAGTCCCTGCTCCGCCTTCAGTTTTCGCAGCTGGGTCGCGGAAAGATGCAGCTCCCTGCGGCAGACGCTCTGCAGCTGCCTTCCGGCCGTTTCGGGTGTGACGGTAAACCGCAGCGTCATCCCGGGAAATAGGGGGCGAGCAGCTTGGCGGCCTTTTCCGCATCGGCGGCGACGCAGACGGCCACGACATTTTCCCGCACGCGGACCACAGCCTTATCCAGCTTGCCCGCCTCTTCGGGGGCGTAGTCTGAAAAGGTCCGCTTCTGGAATTCCAGCCGGGCGTCAACGGAATCCCGCACCGCCTTCAGAGCGTCGTCGTCCGCGCAGATAAACAGGGTGAATTCCTCCGCCGTGGCGCCGGAGGAAAGCCAGCTGTTCAGCTCGACGCCGGGCGTTTCCGTGAGTCCGTACAGATAGGCGGCGATATCCGCATCCGCAGCCTCCAGCTCATCGGAGAAGACGCTGGAATCCAGCAGGGTCCGGGCCAGCTGATCGGGGGAGGGCAGAGGCTTCTGCTCCCCGCCGCCGGAGCAGGCGGCCAGAAGCAGGAGAATCAGGAGCAAAGCGGCAAGGGTCGGCAGGGCGCGTTTCATAGCTTTTCCTCCAGCACGACATGGGATTTGAGGTAATCCCGCCAGGCTTTATAGTACTTGGTGTAGGGGTGTATCCCATCGAAGGAGCTGCCGGCGGGAAGATCCCCGTTCTCATCGGCGACGGAGGAATACACGTACAGATAATGGGCTTTCTTTTCCGCCGCCAGGGCCTGGATCAGCTCGTTGTATCGGCAGATGCGCGTGTTGTTGAATACGTCGCCCCGGCTGCTCCGCTCGGCGGTTACGGGCGTTATGCTCTGGAGATAGATTACGGCATTGGGCTGGATCTCCCGGATCCGGTCGATGAGCTTTCCATATTTCGCGGTAAAATCCGCTTCGGTCCAGTTGACCTCGTTCAGGCCAAGCATGATATAGATCTTCTTGTGATCCTTTCGGGCCAGAGCATCCAGAATGGTGATATACTTGCCGTTTCCGGAATTGATGGCTTTCTCGTAAAAAATATTGGAAACGGTGATGGACTGGGTGGCATAGTAATCCGGCGATTTCAACCCGCTGTAGAGCATGAAGCCCTGGGCCAGGGAATTGCCGATAAAGGCGGTATCGGAGAAGAAGTCGTCCTCAACTGGCTCGCATTCCGGTACGACGTCCCCCCAGGAATACTCCTTCAGGCGGGTCCCGCTGGGATCCACAAAGATGCACTCCGGGATCTCCTCCCCCGGGGCCTGCTCCACCGGCAGCGCCTTCTGCCCCTGGTTCCAGATGGGTATGGGTTCGGGGGTGGGCTCCGGCGTGGGTTCGGGGGTAGGCTCCGGAGTCGGGGAAGGGGTGACCTCCAGATGAGCTGAAGGCTCCGGGGTGATCTCGGCGGCAGAGGCTGTGCTTGGGCTCTGGAAAAAGGCAAAATGAGCCAGCAGGGCAAAGGCAGCCGCCGGGATCAGCCAGAACAGGGCGGCGAGCAGCATGCGCCGGGTACGCTTATTCGCTTTTTTCTGATGGGAGTATCCAGCCACGCTCTTTTAGCCTCCTGCATAGTACTCTGCTTATCATATCAAAACCGGTACCATCTCGCAACAGGATTTTTCCTTTTTTTCGACAGGGCCGGAGAGACAGCCGCCCATGGGCGCTCAGGAAAAAGGGTATGGAAAAGCCGGCCGGTCTATGCTAAAATCAGCATGTCCCGCCAGGTTATCGGCGGGGAAAAGGGAGGTCTTCACCATGAAAAAAACGCTGCTCTTTGCAGTCCTGATCGTTCTCAGCCTGGCTCTTCTGGCTTCCTGCGGGAAAAAAGAGGAACAGGAGGATTCCCCCTATCTTTCCGGTCTGCATCATGCGGAGCTGGTCATCAAGGACTATGGCACCATCAGCCTGGAGCTGGATGCGGACACCGCCCCCATCAGCGTGACCAATTTCATCAATCTGGCCAACTCCGGCTTCTATGACGGGCTGACCTTTCACCGCATCATCGAGGGCTTCATGATGCAGGGCGGCGGTTTTGACGAAAACGGCAATCCCAAGGAGGCCAGTCCGATCAAGGGAGAATTTGCCAAAAACGGGGTCAAGAACAACATCGACCACGATCGGGGCGTTATCTCCATGGCCCGGGCCAACGAATTCAACAGCGGCAGCGCCCAGTTTTTCATCATGCACCAGAAGGCTGCCCATCTGGACGGACAATATGCCGCCTTCGGCCATGTGACGGAGGGAATGGACATCGTGGATGAGATCTGCGAAAACACCCCGGTCCAGGACGGCAACGGCTCCGTCGCCCTGAAAGACCGGCCGGTGATCGAGACCATCCGGGTGATCGATTGAGCATGGAGGTCCTGGCTCCCGCAGGCGGTCCGGAGCAGCTTCGGGCCGCCGTCCGCTCCGGGGCGGATGCGGTATACCTGGGCGCCCGGAGCTTCAATGCCCGGCGCAGAGCGGAAAATTTCGGCGGAGAGAGCCTGAAGGAGGCTGTGGCCTATTGCCATGGCCGGGATGTGCGCGTCTTCGTCACCGTCAATACCCTGGTGCGGGATGAGGAGCTGGGGGAGGTATACGCCGTACTGGAGGAGATCGGAGAAAGCGGGGCGGATGCGGTGATCCTGCAGGATCTGGCTGCCGCCGACCTGTTTCGCACCCATCTCCCGGGGATCGCCCGCCATGCCTCCACCCAGATGACGATCCATAATGCGGATGGGGCGAAGGCCGCCGAGGAGCTGGGCTTCTCCCGGGTGATCCTGGCCCGTGAGCTGACCCTGGAGGAGATCCGGCGGATCCGGGAGGCCTCGGGGATCGAGCTGGAGTGCTTTGTCCACGGCGCCCTTTGCATGAGCGTTTCCGGTCAATGCCTGCTTTCTGCCGCCCTGGGTGAGCGGAGCGGAAACCGGGGCCTCTGCGCCCAGCCCTGTCGGCTGGATTTTCGGGCGGGGGACCGGGCCTATGCCCTCTCTCTGAAGGACGCCTGCCTCGTTCCCCATCTGGGCGAGCTGGAGGCGGCGGGCGTCAGCTCTCTGAAGATCGAAGGCCGCCTGAGGCGGCCGGAATATGTGGCCGCGGCGACGGACGCCTGCGTCCGCGCCCTGCGGGGAGAACAGCCGGACCTGCGCCAGCTGGAGCGGGCTTTTTCCCGCAGCGGACTGACGGACGGCTACCTGACCGGGCGGCGGGATCTGAGCATGTTCGGCAGCCGGACGGAGGAGGACAAGGCTGCCAGCGCCGCCGTGCTGGGGCAGCTGGCGGGCCTGTACCGCCGGGAGCTGAGCCGGGTACCGGTATCCTTTACCCTCCGGGGCGGCGGGGAACGGCAGACAGAGCTCCTTGCGAGCGACGGCAGGCATACCGTCGCCGCTGCAGGGCAGAAGGGGGAGCCTGTGCGTACTGCGGCTCAGGACACAGCCGGCATTCTGGGAAAGACGGGAGGCACTCCCTTCCTGTGCGCAGAGATCCGAAGCGAAGTGGAGCCGGGCTGGATGATCCCCGGCCTGTCCGCCCTTCGCCGGGAAGCGCTGGAAAGGCTTCTGGAGGAGCGGGAAAGGGCGGCCCCCCTTCCCGTCGTCGGGGCGTTTGCCCCGGAGCCCGGCGGCAGCCGGGACGGGGAGCCGAAGCTGCGCGTGCGTTTCGCCCGCCTTAGCCAGGTATTCGATGTGCCGGAGGCGGAGGCGATCTACCTGCCGGTGGAGGAGCTGGATGAGGGGCTGGTACGGCGCTGGGGGCCGAAGCTCATCGGAGAGCTGCCGCGCCTCATCTGGCCCGGCCGGGAGGCGGCGCTGGAGCAGAGGCTTCCTGCGCTGAAGGCGGCGGGGCTGGAGACCTTGTGCGCCGGGAACCTGGGGAGTCTGCGTCTGGCGTCCCGCCTGGGCTTCCGGGTTTCCGGGGGCTTTGACCTGAATATTGAGAATTCCCGAGCCCTCCGGGCCTATGAAGCCCTCGGGGTCCGGGAAACGTTGCTCTCTCTGGAGATCCCCATGTCGGACGCCCGGCATTTGGGGGGACAGGTCCCCAGAGGGATACTCCTGTATGGGCATATGCCCCTGATGCTCTTCCGCTGCTGTCCTATGCAGGGAAAGGATGGCTGCGGCAGCTGTGACGGCCGCCGCAGCCTGAAGGATCGGCAGGGTGCCGACTTCCCGGTGCTGTGTCACCGGAGACAGTATTCGACGCTCCTGAATCCTGTGCCCCTGTATGTGGGGGATAAAGCCCTCCGGGGACTGGATTACGGCGTGGTCTGGTTCAGCATCGAGGAGCGGGAGGAATGCCGGGAGATCTGGAAGCGCTGCCTGGAGAAGGGGACCTGGCCCGGGAACCGGACCAATGGGCCATATTACCGCAGGCTGCGCTGAGGGGGAAGGGAAGCTCACCAGTCCTCAAAGACCCTGGAGGCGGCCTGCTCCGCCGCAGCCTCCGCCCGGAGGAAATAATCCAGGAAGCGCTCCCCCTGCTGCGTGAGCTCGCTTCCGTGCTGGGCTTTTCGTTCAATGAGCTGGAAGCCCAGATGATCTTCCGTGGAGCGGATGCTCTTCCAGGCTTTGCTGTAAGCCATGCCCATGCGTTTGGCTGCCCGGTTCAGGGAATTGAGCTCCCGGATGCCCTGGAGGAGCTGCGCGGTGCCGTGGCCGAAGGCGGTTTTCGTATCCTCCTCTCCCCGGCGGATGCGGAGACGGGTGATGCAGTTCAGTTTATCTTCCATTTTGACCTGGACCTCCTTCCGGTACTCTGATTATACCGCGCGGATTAGACTTGCGCAAGAATAAAAAAGGAACGCAGAGAAAAATGAATTCACCGCTGTTGCTCTATCTGATCGTGGCCGACGTTCTTGCCCTGCTCCTTATGCTTTCAGATAAGCGGCGGGCGAGGCGGGGGAAAGAGCGGATCCCGGAGGCATCTCTGTTCCTGGCTGCTCTGCTGGGCGGCGCCCTGGGCGGCACGGTGGGCATGTTCCTGTTTCGGCATAAAACAAAGCACGCCGCCTTCCGGGTGGGCTTTCCGCTGCTCACCCTGATTCAGGCGGCGCTGTGCGTCTGGTATATGGGAGGGTTTGGCAAATGAAGGAATTGAAGCCGGGGAAGATCATCTGTGTGGGGCTGAACTACAAAAGCCATGCGGAGGAGACGGGGGGAGAGGCGCCTGCCGAGCCCGTGCTCTTCTCCAAATTCGGGGACAGCATCACCTGGGACGGGGAAGAGGTCGTCCTGCCGCCCTGGCATCGCTGCTATGACTACGAAGCGGAGCTGGTGGCGGTGATGGGAAAGACCCTTTGGAACGGGACCCTGGAGGAGGCAAAGGCCGCCATCCGGGGCTATACCTGCGGGAACGATCTCAGCGCGCGGGACTGCCAGTTCCGCTCCGCCCAGTGGCTCACGGGGAAATCCATGCCGGGTTTCGCTCCCATCGGCCCCCGGATCGTTCCGGCGGCGGAATTCGACCCGGAAAAGCCCCATCGGATCCGCTGCCTGGTCAACGGGGAGGTGCGGCAGGACGACGATGTGACCAATATGCTCTTCTCCTGCGCGGAGATCGTGAAATACTGCTCATCCTTTTTTCGGTTGGAGCCGGATGATCTGATCTTCACCGGCACCCCTGCCGGGGTCATCCTGGGCCAGCCCAAGGGCTCACGGGTCTGGCTGAAGCCCGGGGACGTGGTCCGGGTGGAGATCGAGGGGATCGGCAGCCTTACGAATCAGCTGATTTGACCCGGCGACCGGGGATCCTGCTCACATAGGGACTGCCCTTGACGCAGTAACGCCAGGGGCGGTCTTTGTCTTCCTCCGCGTAATCCACCCCGATGCGGGGGGAGGACAGGATGAGCTTCCCGGGTATGCTTACGCCCTCTGCCAGGAAAAAGTCCCCGGAAAGAAGGCTGACGCCGCTGAGGCTTCGGTCCAGCCCCATCGCCCGGCAGAGCCTGCCGGGCCCGGCGCAGAGCTGCTCCGGCCTGCCGCGCCCGCTGCGGGCGGCCATGAGCTCCAGCCCGGCCAGGGGTTCCAGGGCCCGGATCAGCACGCATTCCGGCTGCCCCGGCTGCTTCGTCACCACATTGAGACAATGGTACATGCCGTAAATCATATAGATGTAGGCATGACCCGGGGGACCGTACAGCGGTTCCAGCCTGGGGCTTCGCCGGCCGCCCCAGGCATGGCAGGCGCGGTCTGCAGCGCCCAGATAGGCCTCCGTCTCCACAATGCGCCCGGCGGTCTCCCCATGGACCAGGATCTGACCCAGCAGGGCCCGGGCGATCTCCCGGGTATCCCGCTCCGGGGAAAAGAACTCTGAGTCCAGCACACGATACTCATCCATCCGGCAGCCTCCTTTGAAAAAACCGGTCTGCCCTCGGGCAGACCGGCAAACATGGGCAGAAGCGAACTTAGTCCTTGGCAGGCGCGGGGCCTCTGGGCGGCATGGGAGGACGCTTCTCGAAGAGGGATTTGTTCTTCTCCTTCACCTCGTCCAGGCTCCAGCCGTCTCCGGCGGCCATCATGGCCCCTTCCACGGCGGGGATGGCGTAACGTCCGATAAATTTGCCCATGGTCATGAAAACCTGTCCGGTGACGTCCTTGGCGTCCTCGCCGCAGAGCCATACGATGAAGTTCGCAAAGGTCTCGGGAGCGGCGGTGCCGTCATAGCTGATGGGGTTGCCGGAAATCACGCTGTGTTCGCCTTCCAGCACGTTATGGATCTCCATGTCCACGCTGGCCCGGGTCTTGGCGGCGGGGGCGAAGGTATTGGCGGTGATGCCGAATTCCTTCAGCTCGGCGGCGAGGCCGTAGGTCATGCCCACAACGCCGGCGTTGGCGGCGCAGTATTCGCACTGCCGCAGGTTGCCGCCCGCCCAGGCGGGGGAGGCGCAGTTGACGATGCGGCCCCAGCCCTGATCGATCATGTGCTGCACCGCATGGCGGATCACGTAGAAGTGGCCGGTGGGCTTCGCGGCGTTGACCTTGTCCCACAGCTCCTTCGGCATATCCTGCACGGGGCTGAAGCCGAAGGCGGAGGCGATATTCACCACGATATCCACCTTGCCGTAGGTTTTCAGCGCGCATTCCGTGAGCTTGCCGGCCTGGTCATAATCGGAGATATCCGCAAAGCAGGCTACCGCTTCGCCGCCGGCATCCCGGATCTCCTTCGCGGTGCGCTCGGCGTCCCCATAGTACTTGGCGTACTCGGTCATGGCCCAGTCCTGCATCTCCTTGCTGAGCTTGGAGAACTTCTCTTCGTCCACGGGGATAACCCCGTTCCAGGGGGACCGGTTGTTGGTGACCACCTTGCAGCCTTCCGCCGCAAGCGCTTTGGCAACGGCTCTGCCGATGCCCATGCCGGAGCCGGTCACGATGGCTACCTTGCCCTTCAGATAATCGCCCATTGTACTCCCTCCAATATACTGCAATGTACTGATTTGCTATGCTAAAGATACCACGCCCGGGGCATGAAGTCAATCCGCTTTCCGTTGCCCGGAAAAGAAAAGCGTGGTATACTGCACCGGGAGGAACCAGCCATGCATGATGAATTGACCAAGGTGGATATCCAGAAAATGCGGGAGGAGATCGAATACCGGACGAAGGTCCTGCGCCCCAAGCTCATTGAAGATGTGCAGACAGCCCGGGCCTTCGGCGACCTCAGCGAAAACTTTGAATACAAGGCGGCAAAGCAGGAGAAGAACCGGAACGACAGCCGGGTGCGCTACCTGGAGCGGATGATCGCCACCGCCGTGGTGATCGACGCCCCGGAGGAGGCCGGGGACACCGCCGGATTATTCGACTGGGTGGAGCTCTGGTTCGAGGAGGATGAGGAGCTCCAGCGCATCCGTCTGGTGACGACGCTCCGTCAGGACCCCTCCAAATGGCTTATCAGCAAGGAGTCCCCCCTGGGGAAGGCCGTGCTGGGGAAAAAGGCTGGGGACCGGGTGCTGGTGCAGGTGAATGCGGAGTACAGTTACCACGTCGTCCTCCGGAGCATCACCCCCGGCAAAGACGACGAAAGCCTGGAGATCAACAGCTACTGACAAAACAAAGCGGCGGCTGCCCAACGGGGCAGCCGCCGAAAAACATTTCTGCCGATTACTTCTGCTTGGCCAGCCACTCGGCGCCATATTTGTTGCACTCGTCGATGACCACAGGGGTGACCCAGGCGTTCAGGCACTCCAGACTGCCGATGCAGGGAAGGAAGGAGCCGCCGGGGCAGTACTCGTCGATGGCCCGGCGTACCTCTGCGCGGACCGCTTCCTCGGTGACGTCCGCCTGGTCGATGAGGCCCTGGTCCAGGCCGCCCATGAGGAGCAGCTTGCCCTTGGTGGCCTTCTGGATGGCCTTGATGTCGTTGGAGGGGAGGACGCCCTGCCACATCTCCACGCCCAGATCCACCAGCTCGGGAGCCAGCTCGGCGGCATAGCAGTCGCAGTGATGCTGAACGATCTTGCCCCGCTTGTGGTAGTAGTCGTACAGGCGCTTGTAATGGGGCTTCAGCAGCTCCCGGAACTTGTCCACGGAGAAGAACATGGCGGTCTTGCTGCCCCAGTCGTCGTGGCTGTGGATGACGTCGAAATCCAGCTCGTCGCAGAGCATCTCGGCTACCTTGAGCTTCCAGTCGGTGTAGGCGCCGAAAAGCTCGTTCATGGCTTCCGGCTCCTCATACATGTTCACCAGGGTATCCTCGAAGGTCATGAGGCAGTGGGCCCGCTCGAAGAGCCCCCGGAAGGTGGGGATCATGACGAATTCATTGTCCCGGTCCACCTGGGCGATCTGTTCCTTGGTTCCGCTCCAGTCCAGATCCGTGGGGATCTCGGGAAAATGGACGTAGTCCCGCCAATGGGTGATGTCCTTGATGACCTGGTTTTCCTCGTTCACCATGGGGATGATGCCCGGGTCCCCGGGGAGGAAGCGGTGGTTGACGCCCCAGTGATCCAGGACGTTATTCCCTTCGATGAAGAGGATATCCCAGACGGTGATGGGGTCGATGATGCAGTGGAACATGCACTGAGGCCAGGCATTGAAGCCATAGCCCATCCACTTGGGAGGATTCTCCCCCCGCATTACGGAAAAAAATTGCTCTTTTTTGGTCATTGCGGCACCTCCATGAAGTTTTGATATAAATGATTTCCTCTTGCGGTTCTTGCGCTTGTTTAATGGATGACGACGTTCTTCACGCCCATATCCTCCAGCAGCTTCTTCCGGGTCTGCATGAATTCCTCCGTGGGCGGGGTTGCCTCCAGAGCGGGGCCGGAACGGCCCAGCCGTTCCCATTTCACCACGCCGAGATTATGGTAGGGAAGAAGCTGTACCTGGGTCACCGCGTCCCCCAGCTCCAGGATGAATTCGCCGAAGGCGCGGTAGGATTTGTCGTTGTCGTTGTACATGGGGATGGTGGGGATGCGGATCTGGAGCTTTCCCCCGGCGGCGGCGATCTTCCTGGCGTTCTCCAGGATCAGCTCATTGGGCACGCCGATGACCCGCCGGTGCAGGTCGCTGTCCATCTGCTTCAGGTCGTACAGGAACAGGTCCGTGTAAGGGAGGACCTGCTCGATGACTTCCCAGCGGACAAAACCGGTGGTATCCACCGCAGTATGGATATCCTCCGCCTTGCAGGCCTTCAGCAGGGCCAGGGTGAATTCCGGCTGGCAGAGGCATTCGCCCCCGGAGATGGTCACGCCGCCGCCGCTGCGCTTATAGAAGGGCTTATCCCGGCGGAGCCGATCCATGACCTTTTCCACGGTATATTCCGTGCCGCATTTGTACAGGGCGGTATGGGGGCAGACCTCGGTGCAGGCGAAGCATTCGTCGCACTTCAGCCGCTCCACCTTCACCACGGTATATACATGGTCGTCCTTCAGACTGACTTTTTCCTCGCCCTTGGTGATGGCGCCCCGGGTGCAGGCCTGAATGCATTTGCCGCATTCCTCCACCCCGACGCAGCGGATCTCCATCCAGTTCAGCTCAGTGGGAAATTCCTGACTTTCCGGACTGTGGCACCAGGGGCAGCGCAGGGGACAGCCCTTGAGAAAAACCGTGTTGCGGATGCCGGGCCCGTCATGCACGGAATAGCCCTGCAGATCGTACAGCTTGCCGGTCAGAACCTTTTCTTCCATTGGACATGGACCTCCGTGACTCCCCGCTTTTCCGCGGGGCATATATGGTTAACTTAGTATACTACAGTTCTTTCGGTTCTGCAACGAGAAAAAAGCCCCGCCGCATTCAAAACGCGGCGGGGTGAAATTATTCTGCGCGATCAGCCCTTCAGGAAGCGCTCCAGCCGGTCCAGGCCGCGCCGGATATTCTCCATGGAGGCGGCGTAGGTCCAGCGGAGATACTGGGGAGCGCCGAAACCGGCGCAGGGCACCAGGGCCACATTCTCCGCGGAGAGGAAGGCCATGGCGAAATCGTTCCCGTTACGGATCACCTGTCCCCCCAGCTCCCGGCCGGCCAGGTCCTCCATGTTCATCATAACGTAGAACGCACCCTGGGGCTTGAGACAGCGGACGCCGGGGAGAGAATTGATCCGGTCGGCCATATAGTTGCGCCGTTCCTCAAACACCTTCCGCATGCTCTCCACGCTCTCCTGACTGCCGCCGATGGCTTCGATGGCGGCATACTGGGAAATGGTGCTGGGGGCGCTGGTGGAATGGCTTAGGAAGTTGGACATGGCCTTGGCCAGCTTGCTGTCGCAGGCGGTATAGCCGATGCGCCAACCGGTCATGGCATAGGATTTGCTCACGCCGTTCACTAGGATGGTGCGGGCCTTGATTTCCTCCCCCAGCGCGGCGGCGCTGGTGAAGCGGAGTCCGTCATACAGCAGACGGTAGTAGATCTCATCGGACATGATCCAGAGATCATGCTTCACGCAGACCTGGCAGAGAGCGGCCAGCTGCTCGGCAGAATAGAACATCCCCGTGGGGTTGGAGGGGTTATTCAGAATGATGGCCGTGGTGCGGGGAGTGATGGCGGCCTCCAGCGCCTCCGGCTGCAGAAGGAAGCCCTGGCTTTCGCTGGTCTGCAGGATAACCGGCGTTCCCCCCGCCATGGACACCGCTTCGGAATAGGTGACCCAGTAGGGCGCGGGGATGATGACCTCATCCCCGGGATCCAGCATGCAGCAGAGCGCGATATAGATGCTGTGCTTCGCGCCGCTGGCCACAACGATCTCCCCGGGCTTGTAGCTCACGCCCAGGTCGGCCTCCAGCCGGCTGCAGATCGCCTCTTTCAGCGCAGGCATGCCGGAGGCGGCGGTGTACTTGGTCTTGCCGTCCCGGATCGCCCGGATAGCCGCTTCCTTGATATTCTCAGGCGTATCAAAATCCGGCTCGCCGGTCCCGAAATTGATCACGTCCTTGCCCTCCGCCCGGAGACGGTTGGCCAGGTCGCTCACCGCCAGGGTGCTGGATTCATGGACCGCTGCCGCTTTTGCAGAAATATGCCTCATAGTTGTTCCCCCAATGCCTGTTAATGAGGTTGCATTATACACGCAAACTTGCAGAAAAGCAAGGGGTAAACCGGAAAAACCCGAATAAATGCAGGAATGAGGGGCAGGCACATGCAATTTCTTCAGGGAATTACCGCAAGAAAGTTACAGGATCATGCCTCCCCGGGCTGTGGCGGTGACCCGGCTGCCCAGGTCCACGGTGCGGGATTTTGTGGCCAGACCGGTGGAATCCTCCATCTCCACCTCCACCCGGATATCTCCCAGAACACCCCGCTCCCGGGCCTCCGCCTTGGCCAGACGGATCGCGGTTTCCCTGGCCAGCTCCTCCGCCTGTTCCCTGGTTCTGACCCGGGTGTTGGCCTCGGTGGAGCAGACAAAATAGCCCTGGATCCCGTCCGGGGTGTGATTGGGGCGGATCTCCACCTCCACGGCGGCAGCCACGTTTCCCACAATGGCGCCCACCGCGTTGGCCACTCCGGCATTTTCCGGGATAAAGCAATCCGTGCCCAGGGCCTTCGCCACATCCGGAAGAAAGATATGGATCGGCGCGCCGATCCCCACCAGGGTCGCTCCCGTCAGGAAGCCCGGATCAAAGTATCCGTCGTCCCGTCCCGCCCGGATATCCGCCCAGCGGCTGGAGATCAGCTCAGTCAGGGTATTGCCCAGCCCCTTCTGGAGAGAGGGATACCGATCCTGGAGCAGGATGCGGACCAGATTGCAGTACAGCTTCTTCTTGACGGCGTCATAGACCTCGTCACAGAAGCGATCCAGATCCCGGGCCGGGCGCCCCATGCACTGGAGCAGGAAGAGCACCGTCAGCCTGGCTGCCTCCGGATCATAGGAGGTGAAATCGCCCTTCAGATGCATGATGTCCGTGGGAGTGAGTCCGGAGCGGAGCACCGCGCCCTCCTTTTCCAGGCGCTTCACCTGAAGCTTGTAGATATCCGTATCCATGGCTGCGGCAGCGTCCCGAAGGGAAAGGGGACCGTTCCGCAGCGCCGCGCAGAAGGCCTGCTCCTCCGCCGTCCAGCCCTCAGCGCCGGAGATGTCCCTCACCAGCGTGTAGTATTCATGGATGGGGCGGGTATGGACGACCTTTCCCTCCACCAGGGCCCGCAGCTCCTCCAGCACCCGGGGATGCTCCCTGGCCAGCAGGGAGATGGGGAGGACCCGATCCGTATACAGGGCGATGCGCCCCTTCTCCTGCCGGACGGCGCTGTCCCCGCCCAGGCCGAAGGTGTCGATGAGCACGCCCTTGACGAAGGTGCGCCAGCCGCCGATGCGGATCCCGTCCCGCACCCGCACGGGCAGACCGCCTTTGACCAGGGAAACATCGGTGGTGGTGCCGCCCATATCCACGATCACGCTGTTGGGCTTGCTGGCCAGCTCCATTCCGCCCAGGACGCTGGCCGCCGGGCCGCAGAGAATGGTTTCCACCGGCCGGAGCCGGGAGAAGCGTTCATTCATCAGGCTGCCGTCCGACCGCACCACCACGATGGGCGCGGTGATC
The DNA here is from genome assembly GCA_045223835.1 of Oscillospiraceae bacterium. GTDB lineage: Bacteria > Bacillota > Clostridia > Oscillospirales > Oscillospiraceae > UBA1774. The sequence goes on from JBGUZS010000031.1 coordinate 13,853, forward strand.
CCCATTGCGGAAAAGGAGCGGCGGATGGCGTCCAGAAACTCCCGGATGATGGGCACCAGGCGGGCGTTCAGCAGGGTGCCGGAGGCCCGCTGGACGCTGTCCAGCCCGCTGAACAGCTCGCTTCCGCAGACGATGGGGATATCCGTAAGCGCGGAAAAACGCCGCTTCGCTTCCTTTTCCGCCACGGCGCCGTTGTTCATGGCGTATTTTTCCACGATCCCCAGGCCCTCGGCCTGGCTGAGCCATTCCCGCGCGCCGGACAGGATGGCGTCCCAATCCGGATCCGGCAGGACCTTCCCGTCATATGTGCCGCTGCCGGGACAGGGATAAACATCCTGGGGATCCGTGATGCCGTAGGCCGCGCCGACCCGCTCCACAGTCTCTCCATCCTGGCCGATAAACAGGAGCCGGGCCCGGCTGCCCTTGCCCTCTACGCAGGCATTGGTGGCCAGGGTGGTGGAGAGCGCGGCCATGTCCGCCTGGCGCAGCAGCGCAGGATCCAGCTTGCCCAAGGCCTCCAGAATGCCCCGGGAGAGATCCTCCTTGGTGGTGAGCGCCTTGGCGGAGGCCAGCACGGCCTTGTCCGCGAAGCGATAGACGACGGCGTCCGTATAGGTGCCGCCGGTATCGATTCCTATGCCCAGTTTCATCGCTTGCTTCGTCCCTTCTCTCTTCTGATCATCAAAGACGGTATGACTATATCATATTCCGTTTTTCCCGGTCAACGGAAAGGAGCCCGTGGGCCGTGTCCAGTTTGGGAGAGGCAGGAAAAAATAATGATTCCGATACTTCTGTCAACCGAATCTTCAACGAATATTCAGACCAATTATCCACAATCGGCGGACCTGGGCGGCGGGATCAGCCCGGAAAATAGGGGAGTTCTACACAATATCCACAAAGTTATCCACAAAACCGGAGTGAATGGGGAGCGGAAAATATCCATTTTCGGTAAACATAATGCGATTCTATCCACTTCCGGAATGACGCCGCGGCAGGCAGCGGAAAAGGGATGGGATGGCCCTCCACCCAACAGAATCGAACAAATGTTCGATTCTTTACCTGAAGATTCCGGATATCGGCAGAAAACTTCTGGATTTCAGACTTTTTTTCTTCAATAGAAGGAACAAAACTATTGCAATCAGGAAACAGAAACAGTATAATGGGGGACGAAGTGGGACTGAATGGCGGAAAATGAAACGAAGTGGGGGATTACCCTTGACCGGCAAATATACACACGGCCTGGACGCCAAGGGGCGGCTGATCATCCCGGCGCAGATGCGTCGGGAGCTGGGCGAAGTGTGCTATGTGGTCCGGGGCTCGGACAAATGCCTGCTGGTATACTCCGAGGAGGGCTGGGCGAAATTCTGCGCCCAGTTCGAAGGGATCCGCCTCTCCGATTCCAGCGCCATGCGGTATATCTTCGCCAATTCCGCCACCTGCGAGCTGGATGCCCAGGGGCGGATCCTTGTTCCCAATGAGCTCCGGAAGTACGCGGGGATCGAGAAGGATGTCACCATCATCGGTCTCCCCGGCAGGGCGGAGCTTTGGGACAGCGAGGAATACAACCGGGCGGAGGAGGCCTGCTTCGCGGAGAAGAGCATGGCGGAGCTGTATAAGGAACTGGGCCTGTGAGCGGGTTCTCCCATGAGCCGGTCCTGCTGAAGGAATGCCTGGAAGGGCTGAATATCCGCCCGGAAGGGATCTATCTTGACGGTACCGTGGGCGGCGCGGGACATTCCGGCGCCATCGCGGCAAGGCTGGGCGGCGGAAGACTCATCTGCGTGGATCGGGATGAGGAAGCGCTGCAGGCTGCGGGAGAGCGGCTGAAGCCCTGGAAGGACCGGGTGACCCTGGTCCATTCTAATTTCGACCGGGTGCCGGAGATCCTGGATGAGCTGAGTATCGCCGGGGTGGACGGGATGCTGTTCGACCTGGGCGTCTCTTCCCCTCAGCTGGATGAAGCCGGGCGGGGATTTTCCTATCAGAAGGACGCTCCGCTGGATATGCGCATGGACCGGTCCTCCGCCCTCACCGCGGCGGAGATCGTGAATACCTGGCCCGAGGAGGAGCTGAAACGCATCCTCTATACCTATGGGGAGGAGCGCTATGCTCCGCGGATCGCGGCGGCGATGGTCCGGGCGCGGGAACGGGGCGGCGTGAACGGCACCCTGGAGCTGGCGGAGCTGATCCGAAGGGCCATGCCCGCAGCCGCTCTCCGGGAAAAGCAGCATCCGGCGAAACGGAGCTTCCAGGCCATCCGTATTGCGGTGAACGACGAGCTGGGCAGCGTGGAGCGCCTGCTGGACCGGGCGCCGGATCGCCTGAATCCCGGCGGCAGGATCTGCGTCATCAGCTTCCACTCCCTGGAGGACAGGCTGGTGAAGCAGGCCTTCCATAAGCGGGTGGACGGATGCACCTGTCCCAAGAGCCTTCCGGTTTGCGTCTGCGGTTTCAGGCAGACTCTTCGGCTGGTTGGCTCGGCCAAAGCGGGCAAAGAAGAACTGGAACGAAATCCCCGGTCGCGGAGCGCAAGACTCCGCATCGCGGAGCGGGTATAGCAGGAGAGGGGAAGAGCAGATTGGCGGATTATCTTTATGGAAACGCCGCGTATACCTTCGGGACGGCAGCCCCGGCTGAGGTCCCGGTATTTCCGGAAATACCGGTCAAGGAGCCTGTGCCTCAGGTCGTTCCCCTTCCCCGGGAGGGGGAGCTCGTCCAGACAGGCGTAAAGGCTGAGCCCCGGAGCAGGGTGCAGATCTCCCTGTTCGTGCTCATCTTTATTCCCGTTTTGCTGGCCTGCGCGGTACTGCTCCTGGGCAGCTATATGCGCCTGAACACCCTTTCGAATGAGTCCGCCGCCATGGTCAGGGAGCTTCAGGAGCTGAAGACAGACCATAACCGGCTGGAGATCCGGTATGAGAGCACCTTCGATCTGGCCGAGGTGGAGACCTATGCCAAATCAGCTCTGGGCATGGTCAAGGCCGGAGCGGACCAGACCACCTTCGTGCGCAGTACGGAGGGGGATAAGGCGCAGATCCTGGGGAAACAGGGCTTCCTGGCCGACTGGGAGCGGAAGCTGGACACCCTTGTCCGCCGGATACAGGCATACTTCCGCTGAGGAGGAGCGTATAGTTCACCGGGAATAACAGAGAATACAGCCTCGGAAAAGGAATGATGATATGGCAGTCATCACAGAACTGAACAGAAAACCGGATCCCAACGCCGTCAGTAAGGGACAGGCGAACCGCCGCACAGCGATCCTTCTGGTGCTGTGCGGTATCGCTGCATTTGCGGCCCTGATTGCGCAGCTTGCGAAGATCATGATCCGGGAGCACGATCACTATGAGAGCGCCGCGGTGGAGAACCAGGTGCGCAGCACCGTTGTGACCGCCTCCCGGGGGACCATATACGATACCCAGGGAAAGATCCTGGCACAAAGCGCCACGGTAGAGACCATCTATATCAGCCCTGTGGAGATGCGGAAATACGAGGAGGACCCCGAGCTTATCGCCCGGGGCCTTTCGGCTATCCTGGATGTGGATTACGACTGGGTGATGAAAAAATGGGACCGTACGGACTCCTGGTATGAGACCGTGATGAAAAAGGCGGAGAAGGAGCTGGCGGACCAGGTGCGGGCCTTCAAGAATGAGAACAGCCTGAAAAGCCTGCATATCATCGAGGACACCAAGCGCTACTATCCCTACGCCAGTCAGGCGGCCCAGGTCATCGGCTTCGTGGGGACGGACAACTACGGGCTGGAGGGGATCGAGGCGGTTTACGACTCCCTGCTGGAGGGGGAGAACGGGCGCATCGTCCGGGCTACCACGGCAAGAGGCACGGATATGCTGTACACCGGATACGAGGACTACCGTGACGCGGTGGACGGACAGAGCCTGGAGCTCACCATTGACAACACCATCCAGTATTACCTGAAGAAGCATATGGAGCAGGCCATCCGGGACTATGAGATCCGCAGCGGGGCTATGGGCATCGTGATGGAGGTGGATACCGGAGCGATCCTGGGGATGTGCACGCTGCCGGACTACGACTGCAACGACTACCTTACCCTGAACGAAACCTACAGTCTGCAGCTGGAGAAGGCCAGAGAGACGGGGGAAATGACCGATGAGGAGCTGGATGAGCTGGCCTATTCGCTGCTCATGAAGCAATGGCGCAACCGGGCCATTGCGGATACCTATGAGCCCGGCTCCACCTTTAAGATCTTTACCCTGGCCTCTGCTCTGGAGGACGGCATCGTTTCCGACGGAGATAATTTCCGCTGCGACGGCAGCATGATGGTCCGGGGCCGTAAGGAGGCCCTGCACTGCTGGCGTCACTCGGGCCACGGGGATCAGACCCTGACCGAGGCCGCCCAGCATTCCTGCAATGTGGCCTTCGCCACCCTGGGGCTCCGCCTGGGCGCAAAGAGATTCTACGATTATATGGAGGCCTTCGGCTTCTTCGATCCCACAGGAATCGACCTGGGGGGCGGGGAGGCTACCAGCATCTGGTGGTCCAGATCGGTATTTGAGGATCCCAACAACTATTCTCAGCTGGCTTCCGCCTCCTTCGGCCAGACCTTCAACATCACTCCCATTCAGCTGATCACCGCGGTTTCCGCCGTGGCCAACGGGGGCTACCTCATGAAGCCCTATGTGGTCAAGCGGGTCCTGAATCCGGACGGATCGGTGGAGAAGAGCGTTTCGCCTACGGTGGTGCGGCAGGTCATCAGCGAGGAGACCTCAAAGAAGGTCTGTGAGATTCTGGAGAGCGTGGTCAGCGCCCCCGGCGGCACCGGCAAGAATGCGGGCGTCGCGGGGTACCGGATCGCCGGCAAGACCGCCACCTCCGAGAAGGTCGGCCAGGCCTCGGATGAATACATGGTTTCCTTCGTGGGCTTCGCCCCGGCGGACGACCCCAAGGTCGCGGTGCTGGTGATCCTGGATAATCCGGATCCCGCCTCCGGCGTTTACATCAGCGGCGGCGCCATGGCCGCCCCGGCGGTGGGCAATATCCTGGCGGATATCCTGCCCTACCTGGGCGTGCAGGAGAACAGCGGCAGCGCGGCGGTGAACGCCATCGTTCCCAATGTGAAATCCCGCAGCGTGGCGGACGCCCGGCGAAAGCTGGAGGACTCCGGCTTCCGGGTGAAGGTCGTGGGGGATGCGGAGGAGGTTTCGGACCAGGCTCCCGTGCCCGGCCTGCGCATCGCGCTGGGCAGCGAGGTGATCATCTATGCCGGAGAGAGCAAGCCCGGCAATATGATCACGGTGCCCAACATGGTGGGCAAGAGCTACCGGGCGGCCCTGCAGTATTTCGAAGCCTTCGGCCTGTTCGTGCGGACCTCGGGGGTGCCGCCGACGGATTCCAAGACCATTCAGGTCCAGCGCCAGAGCCTGGAGCCGGGCTTGCAGGTGGCCTACGGTACGGTGATCGAAGTGGGTCTGTATGACAGCGATACTTCCATTATGGAGACACGAGGATGAAACTGAAAGACATAGTGCGGGATATCCCAGTGCTGGAGCTGCATGCTTCTCCGGAGCTGGAGATCACGGACGTCTGTTATGACAGCCGCAGGATCGGCCCCGGCGCCCTCTTCGTGGCGGTGCGGGGGTATGAAACGGACGGACACCGGTATATCCATTCCGCTTTGGAGCGGGGAGCCGCCGCGGTGGTCTGCGAGCGGGTCCCGGAGGAGGACTGCGCCTATATCCGGCTGGAAAACAGCCGCAAGGCTCTGGGTCTCCTCTCCGCGAATCTGCTGGATCGGCCTGCGGAAAAGCTGAAGATCGTGGGGGTGACGGGGACAAACGGGAAGACCACCACCACCCATCTGATCCACAGCATCCTGGAGACCTGCACCGGCGTGCCGGCGGGCCTCATCGGCACCAACCGGAACATCACCGGCAAGGGGGAATACGACGCGGTGAACACCACCCCGGAATCCCGCGACCTGCAGGGCTTGTTCCGGGAAATGGCGGACGCGGGCTGCCGTTACGGGGTGATGGAGGTCTCCTCCCATGCCCTGAGCCTGGACCGGGTGGAGGGCGTCCCCTTCGCCGTGGGCTGCTTCACCAACCTGAGCCAGGATCACCTGGATTTTTACGGGACCATGGAAGCCTATCTGGAGGCCAAGCTCCTGCTGTTCGACCGCTGCGGCGCGGCCGCCGTCAATCTGGATGATCCCGCCGCCGCCCGGGTGCTGGAACGGGCGGGGGACAGAGCCCTGACCTACGGCCTGAGCCCGGAGGCGCAGCTTCGGGCGGAGGATATCCGCCTGCTGCCGGACCGGGTGGAATTCACTGCCGTGCAGGGGAATGTAAGGGCGCCTGCCCTGCTGCATATCCCCGGCCGGTTCTCCGTGTATAACGCCCTGGCTGCCCTGGCCTGCTGCCTGGGACTGGGGCTGGAGCTGAAACAGGCCGCCGCCGCGCTGGCCGGCTGCAGACCGGTGAAGGGGCGAATGGAGGTCGTCCCCACGGGGAGAGACTATACCGTGCTCATCGACTATGCCGTCACGCCTGACGCCCTGGAGAACATGATCCGCACCGTGCGGGATACCGCCGCGGGGAGAGTAGGGGTCCTTTTCGGCTGCGGCGGGGACCGGGACAGGACAAAGCGGCCCAAAATGGGCCGGGTGGTGGCGGAGCTGGCGGACTATATGATCATCACCTCGGATAACCCCCGCACAGAGGATCCCGAGGCCATCATTGCGGATATCCTCCCGGGACTGGAGGGGCTGGATACCCCCCGGGTGGTGATCCCGGACCGGCGGGAGGCCATCCGCTGGGGTCTGGAGCACGCCCGGACGGGAGACACCCTGGTGCTCACCGGAAAAGGACACGAGACCTACCAGATCGTCGGAAAGACGAAATACCACATGGATGAACGGGAGATCATCTCCGAGGTGCTGGGCACCTGATCACCTGCACGGGAGTGGAACGACCAATGAATCTGACGCGAACCCTGGCGGCCTTTGTCATATCCCTGGCGGTGACGCTGATCGTCGGCCGCTTTCTCATCCCCTTCCTCCGGAGAGCCAAGGCAGGGCAGAGCATCAAGCGGGACGGCCCCATCTGGCATATGAGCAAAGAAGGGACCCCGACGATGGGCGGCCTCATGTTCATTGCGGGAATCTTTGCGGCTATCCTCTGCGTCTGCATCCGGGAGATGCGGGAAGGGGACTGGTCGGCCCCCGCCATGCTGCTCTTTGCCGTGGTGCAGGGCGCCATAGGCTTTACCGATGACCTGGAGAAGATCCGCAAGCACGGCAATCAGGGCCTGACAGGCTGGCAGAAATCCATGCTGCAGCTGGTGGTGGCCGTGGCCTTTGTCCTGCTGCTCCGGTATATCGGGTATCTGAGTCCCAACCTGTACATCCCCTTCTTCGATACCGTCATTCCTCTGCCCGAACCGGTCTATGTGGCCTTCTGCGCCTTTGTGATCCTGGGCACGGTGAACGCAGTGAATCTCACGGACGGGGTGGACGGCCTGGTGACCGGCGTTACCCTGCCGGTGGCGCTGTGCTTTGCCGTTCTGGCCGTCACCTGGAAGATGGAACCCCAGGCCATTTTTGCCGCGGCGCTTGCGGCGGGGCTCCTGGGCTTCCTGGCATACAATCGCCATCCGGCGAAGGTGTTCATGGGGGATACGGGCTCCCTGTTCCTGGGCGGCGCGGTCTGCGCCCTGGCCTTTGCCATGGATATGCCCCTGGCCCTGATTCCCCTGGGCATCGTGTATATCGCGGAGGCCATGAGCGATATCCTGCAGGTTGGGTATTTCAAGCTCACCCACGGGAAGCGGATCTTCAAAATGGCCCCCATCCATCATCACTTTGAAAAAAGCGGCTGGAGCGAGTGGAAGGTCTTCTGGGTCTTCTCCTCCGTCTCCCTGGTCTTTGCTCTCCTCACCTGGCTCGGCCTGCGGGGGAGATATGGACTCTGATTTCCCGGGAAAGGAAGGACGGAATATGGCGGAATTCACCGAGTTTCCCCTTGATCTGCCCCAGGCAGAGGCGCCGAAGCAGCCGGAAGCTCCGGAGAAGCAGGGGAGGGGACGGCGCAGAAGGGCGCGGGATGGCGCCGATCAGGCCAGAGGCCGGATCGATCTGACCTTCCTTCTGCTGACTCTTTTGCTTCTGGGCGTGGGCCTGGTGATGATGCTCTCCGCCAGCTATGTGAGCGCCTACTATGATACGGTGGGCGGGAGCAATCCCGGGGATCCGCTGTATTATTTCCGCAGACAGGTCCTGCTGGCGATCCTGGGTCTGATCCTGATGGTCGTCCTGGCCAGACTGCCTTACGGCCTTCTGCGCTGGGAGCTGCTGCCCTTCATCGCCCTGGCTGCGGCCTTCGGCCTGCTGCTCCTGGTCACGGTGATCGGCAAGGCCTCCCACGGCGCCGTGCGCTGGGTGCAGCTCGGCGGTATCCGCTTCCAGCCCTCGGAGCTGCTGAAGGCTGCGCTGGTGTTTTTCTTCGCCTATTGGGGAAGCCGGCATGCGGACCGGATGGGCACGTTCAAATACGGCGCGATGCCGCATCTGCTGCTCATGGTGGGCTTCGCGGGCCTGCTCATGCTCCAGCCTCATCTTTCCGCGACCATGATCGTGGTGGGCATCACCCTGATCATGATGTGGGCTTCCGGAACCCGTTGGTACTATGTGATCGGCGTCATCGTCGTCATGTGGCTCCTGTATCTGTTCGCCATGGCGAACCGGGAGTGGCTCACCTCGCTGGTGGAAAAGCTCTCCTACATCTATTCGCGGATCGACGCCTGGCAGGATCCGGAAAAGGAAAGACTCGGGGAGGGCTGGCAGATCCTTCAGTCCCTGTATGCCATCGGCTCCGGCGGCCTGCTGGGTCTGGGCCTGGGACAGAGCCGCCAGAAATACCTGTATCTGCCGGAGGAGCATAACGACTATATCTTCTCCATCATCTGCGAGGAGCTGGGGTTCATCGGCGCGGTGCTGATTCTTCTGCTCTTTGCGGTGCTGATCATCCGGGGCTACTGGCTGGCCATGCACTGCCGGAACCGGTTCGATTCCCTGCTGATCACCGGCTTTACCTCCCTGCTGTTCCTGCAGGTCTTCCTGAATGTGGCGGTCGCCACGAATTTCCTGCCCTCCACCGGCATCTCCCTGCCGTTTTTCAGCTATGGGGGCACCGCCCTGATCATGCAGCTGGGCGAAGTGGGGCTGATCCTGCTGGCCTCCCGGGGCATACCGGATAAATAAGGGGGAAGCCATGCGATTTCTGTTTACCTGCGGGGGTACCGGGGGACATATCAACCCCGCGGTGGCCGCCGCTCAGCGCCTGAAGGCGCTGATGCCGGACTGCGAGATCCTCTTCCTGGGTACGGCGGACAACCTGGAAATGGACCTGGTGCCCCGGGAGGGGTTTCCCATCCGGGCGATCCCGGCGGGGAATCTGCACCGGAGCCTCAGACCGCGGGAAATCCTCCATAATCTGCGCTCCGGTGCGCTGCTGATGGAGGGCATCCGTCAGGCGAAGCGCATTCTGGAGGAATTCCGGCCGGACGCTGTGCTGGGCACCGGAGGCTATGTATGCTGCCCTGTGCTGATCGCCGCCTCCCGCATGAAGATCCCCACCCTGCTCCACGAGGCCAACGCCCTTCCGGGCCTCACGACGCGTATGCTGGAGAAGCATACGGATCAGCTGATGGTGGCCTTTGAGGAGAGCAGGAGGTATTATCGCGAGCCGGACAAGGTCGTATGCACGGGGATGCCGGTGCGCAGCGGCTTTCGGGACAGGGATCGGCTCATGGCCCGGCGGAGCCTGGGGATCCCGGAGGATCTGCCGTTGATCCTGTCCTTCGGCGGCTCCCTGGGCGCAGTCCGGATGAATGAAGCCCTGGCGGCGATGGCGGCCGAACAGGAAAAAGAACCCCGATTCCGCCTTCTCCACGCCACAGGCGGGGGTCATGAGGGGCTGGAGACCATGCGCAGACGCATGGCGGAGCTGGGGGCCGAACAGCCGGAGTATACCCGACTCGAGCCGTATCTCTATGATATGCCCGCCGCCATGGCGGCGGCGGATCTGGTGATCTGCCGGGCGGGAGCCTCCACCCTGGGAGAGCTGGCCGCCGCGGGAAAGGCCGCGATCCTGATCCCCTATCCCTATGCAACGGGAAACCATCAGGAAAAGAACGCCATGATCCCGGAGAGCCGAGGCGCGGCGGTGCTGCTGCGGGACGGCGACTGTTCCGCCGATACGCTGCGGGAAGCCGTCCTCCGGCTGCTGGAGGATCCGGCTGCTCTGCCGGAGATGGGCAGAAGGATGAAAAGTCTGGACCGGGCGGACGCCCTGGACGCCATCGTGGAACAGATCCTGCGCCTGGCCGCTTAGAACCCTATTCCCCGCTCCGCATAGGATGACATGAGATCACCTTTGCGGAGGACCGGCCATGAGTTCGATCTATGTTACGGGGGGAAAGCCCCTGTTCGGCGCCCTGCGGGTGCAGGGTGCAAAAAACAGCGCCCTGCCTATCCTGTCCGCCGCCGTGCTGGCGGAGGGCGTGAGCGTGATCCGCAACTGTCCGAAGCTGACGGATACGGAGGCCGCCGTTCGCATCCTGCGGGAGGTGGGCTGCCGGGTCTGGGCGGATGCAGACGCGCTGTATGTGGATTCCTCCGGCCCGATCCGGCCGGAGATCCCCAGCCGCCTGATGCGGGAGATGCGATCCAGCGTGATCTTCCTGGGCCCTCTTCTGGCCCGGTGCGGAGAAGCGAGGATGTCCGCCCCCGGAGGCTGCGAGATCGGCGCCAGGCCAATCGACCTGCATCTCAGCGCCCTGCGGAGCCTGGGGGCGGAGATCGACGAGCGGGGAGGAAACCTGGATTGCCGGGCAGTCCGTCTGAGGGGCTGCAGGATCGATCTGCCCTTTCCCAGCGTGGGGGCGACGGAGAATGCCCTTCTGGCCGCCTGTCTGGGAGAAGGGGAGACCGTGATCACCAATGCGGCCAGGGAACCGGAGCTCCGGGATCTGGAGGCCTTTCTCAATTCCGCCGGGGCGTCGGTGAGCGGTGCGGGCAGCGCCGTGATCCGGGTGCAGGGGACTTCTGCCCTGCATGGGGCGGTCCATCGGATCATGCCGGACCGGATCGCCTCCGCGACCTGGCTCGCCGCGTGTGCCGCGGCGGGCGGGGATGTGCGGCTGTATGATACCGAGTGGAGAGACTATCACCCGGTCCTGCGGGCCTTGCAGGAGATGGGCTGCGATCTGTACACGGGGGAGAACCTGGTGCGCATCCGCAGTCTGGGCAGGCTGAAGGCCGCAAGTCCCATCGTCACAAGGCCATATCCCGGCTTTCCCACGGACGCCCAGCCGCCGCTCATGGCGGCGGCCCTCAGGGCGGAGGGAACCACCGCCTTTCAGGAGACGATCTTTGAAAGCCGCTTCCGCCATATTCCCGAGCTGCGGCGCATGGGAGCGGATATCCGCACCGATGGGCGGACCGCGGTGGTCTGGGGGGTGCCGAAGCTCTACGGGGCTGAGGTCTGCGCGCCGGATCTGCGGGGAGGCGCAGCCCTCCTGATCGCCGCCCTGGGGGCGGAGGGAGAAAGCCGCATCTGCGGGGTGAACCATTTGGACCGGGGCTATACTGCCATAGAAGAGAGCCTGGCGGAGCTGGGCGCGGAAACAGTACGCAAGGAGGACGGAGATGGATAAAGCGTTGACGGCGAGGTACCCGGATGCCCGGCGCACCGAAAAAACGGCGAGGATCATTCGATGGATCCTGGCGGCGTTCTGCATCATCGCGGCGCTTTACGGCTTCTTGAAAATAACCGATGTACAGATCAGCGGAAACATGGTATACTCAAACGAAGAAGTGTTTGCCGCATCCGGTCTGCGCGAGGGAACTCCCCTCCTGCTGACGGGAAGGGGCGCGGTGAAGCGGCTCATCGAATCCCGGCTTCCGGCGGTGGAAAAAGCGGATGTGCGCATCCGTCTGCCCGGCGCCGTGGTCATCCGCATCCGGGAGGGCACGGCCGTGGCCTCCCTTGAGATGGGGGACGGGCGCAGCCTCCTGCTGAGCGCCAAGGGTAAAGTGGTGGGGGAGACGGACGACCCCTCCGCCTATATCCGGTTGGTGGGGATGACCCCGCTGGAGGGGGACGTCGGCCGCCTCCTGAAGCTGGAAAAAGAGGACGAAGTCAAGCTGGAATGCCTGTCAGAGTTGTTGACTCTTCTGGAAGAACACGGTAGAATAGAGGAAGTAAGGGAGCTGGATGTAGCCAACCTCACCTCTATCCGCATGAATTATGGGGACCGTTTCCAGGTGCGTCTGGGCGGCGCCGACCGTCTGGCCGAAAAGCTGAATTTCCTGGAGCAGATCCTGGAGGAGCTCTCCTATGGGGAGACCGGGACCATTGACCTCACCCGGGAAACGGAGGGACACTACATCCCCCGGTAACGGACAGAAATAACGGATGCGTGCGCATGAGAGAAGGATGATGAAGAGATGTCTGATGTGGTGAACATGAAGGTCGTCGGCGTCGGCGGCGCGGGGAACAATGTGGTGAGTCGGATGCGCTCTTCCGGGCTGGACGGCGTCACCTACGTAAACATCAATACCGATCGGCCCACTCTGGTTGCCTCCGCCGCGGATGAACGGGTGCAGATCGGCGAAAAGCTCACCCATGGCCAGGGAGCCGGTTCCAAGCCGGAGGTCGGCCGCATGGCGGCGGAGGAGGATCGCAACAATATCCTGCGGATCTTTGAGAATACGGATGCCGTCTTCCTCACCGCGGGTATGGGCGGCGGCACGGGCACCGGCGCGATCCCTGTGGTGGCGGACGCCGCCCGGGAGCAGGGCGTTCTGACCATCGCCGTGGTTTCCACCCCCTTTAAGTGGGAGGGGCCCAGGAAGATGCGTACCGCCGAGGCAGGGCTCGAAGCCCTGCGGGAAAAGGTGGATACCCTTTTCGTCATCCCCAATGAAAACATCAGGAAGGTTTCGGAGCAGAACGTCACCTTCGCCAACGCCTTCACCGTTTCCGACGAGGTCCTGAACCGGGCGGTGGGCGGCATAGCCGACCTGCTGCGGAGCACCGGCTTTATCAACCTGGATTTTGCCGACCTGAAGGCCATCCTGCGCCAGTCCGGCCTGGCCCATCTGGGCATCAGCGAGGCCAGCGGCAAGGGCAAGGTGGATGAGGCGGCAGCCGCGGCCATCCACAGCGACCTGACGGAAACCAGCGTAAACGGCGCCCGCCGGGTGATCGTGAACATGACCGTTTCCCAGGATCTGGCTATGGAGGACGTGACCACCCTGATGGAAAAGATCCAGGCGGCGGCTCATCCGGACGCCAACATCATCTTCGGCCTGGGTTACGACGAAACCCTGGTGGATGCGCTCCGTCTCATCGTGATCGCGACGGATTTCGACGGGGAAGCCGGCGCCGAGGGGAAGCCTGCGGAGGCGGCGAAGGACGCGGCTGCCGCGGCGGTGGAGAAGCAGCGGAGCGGAGAGCCGGAAGACGACGATGAATGGGATGCCTGGCTCATGAAGTATTTCGGGAACAAATGAGAACAGAAATCCGGGAGCCGAACCTTGCGGGGTCCGGCTCCCGCTGTATAAGGAAGGGGATTAACGATGGATATCGTGTTGACCGATCATTCCGAGCAGGTCAGCTGCGGGAAGCTCTATACCTTTCAGATCGCCATGAAACCCATACCGGATGGGAGAATACGGACGATCCGCGTCTGGCTGCCGGAGATCTATGACGGCGTCAGGCGCTTCCCCGTGCTGTACATGCATGACGGGCAGTATGTGTTTCCCGAGAACGGCCCTCTGGAAGGCATGGGCTCCTGGCAGTTTGCCCGGAAGATCAGCGAGCTGGAACCGGAATGCCAGTGCATCGTCGTCGCTATCGACACCTCCGGTGACCGCGGCAGCGAGCTGCTGCCCCCCTACAAGCGCAATCCGGCCCACCGGATCCCCCGGGATCCCGGTACGCCGGACTATGTCGCCCTGGGCCATCTGTATGCGGACTTCGTTCGGGATACGCTGAAGCCGGTGATCGACGAGCGCTTTCTGACCCTGCCGGACGCCGCCCATACCGGCGTCGGCGGTTCCTCCATGGGCGGCCTTCAGTCCTACTACATGACCATGAGGGATCCCGATGTATTCGGCCGCTCCCTGGACCTCTCCGCCGGATTGGATATCCTGGACGAAAGCTGCCTGGAGCTGATCGACGGCTATGACCCCAAACGGCTGGAGAACGCCCGCTTCTATTTCTACAGCGGGGATCAGGGGATGGATGTGACCATTATGAAGGCCACCGTCACCGTATACCGTCGGATGAAGGATATGCTTCATCTGACGAACCGGCAGATCTGCATGATGATCGACAGCCGGGAATCCCACTGGGGCACCTCCTGGGGCAAATACCTGCAGGATGGACTCCGGTATCTGTTCAGTGAGGACAACGGCGTGGAGTCTCCCCCCGGCTTCACCCAGAATCTGCCTCGGGATAAGGCGCATTCCAGCTGAAGGAATAACGAAGGATGGGCCGGCTGATCGACATTCGATCAACCGGCCCTTTTGCCTGCTGGCGAGGAGTCAGTCATTGACGATGGGACTGTAATACCAGCCGGTATTCACCACATTTTCATAGAAGCGGAGCGCATCGTCCGCCGCATCCTCCACCATGGGGATGTCGTGGGAGACGCCGGAATGGATGACCAGCTTGCAGTTGGGCAGGCATTTTGCGGTCCGGAGCATCAGGTCGGGCCGGGAAATGGGATCCTCCATCCCGCCGATGATGAGTACCGGGGTCCTGATGGTCTTCAGCGCTTCCAGCACCTTGGCCTCCGTATGCAGGGCGGCCAGGGGGCGGCCGAAGTCGATGGCCTTGGTCTCCGGCGCGTCGTAGATCGCCTCGTAATCCGGCTGGGCCCGCTTCGCCCGGTTCTCCGCCTCCTCGATGGCGTACCGTTCCCGGATCCGGGGGTCCTCGGATGGGGTGCGCATCACCGGCAGCTTCAGCTTGCCGGACATGGTCAGGCTGCGGATGGATTGCTTTCCCTCGTCCAGGTTGTGGGGGCCGGGGACGACGGCGAAAAAGCAGATGACCCGCTCGGGATGCCGCAGCACCACATGCCAGCCGGCGCCCGCCCCATGAGAGGCGCCGGAATAGACGAATCTGCCTATGCCCATCTTGTCCGCAAAGGCGATGACGTCGTCCGCGAAACGATCGTACCAGTGCTCTCCGTAATCCTCCCGGATGTGGGTGGACTGTCTGAAGCCCCGGTTGGTGAGCAGGAAAACATGGAAGCCCCGCTTCGCCAGCTCCCGCTCCAGACTGAAGCGGCTGTGGCCCACCTGCGTGCAGAGCAGGAAGCGGTCGCCCTCGCCCCACTCCTCATAGTGGATCTGAATCCCTTTTTCCACTTCCATCAACGGCATGATGAAAACCTCCCTATGTGATCGAATTTCTCCGTTTTCGGTTCAGCCGAGACGCAGCCAGACGCGCATTTCCCCAGGGCTGCGGTTCGCCCAGGCATAGTAGGGGATCAGCCGGATGCTGACCCTATCCCGCTCCGGACCGCCCCAGGGACGGTACAGGCTGCCGTCGTCGTCGGTCCAGTCCCGGTCCCGCCAGCCGGAGATCATCACGGCCTTACCGTTCCCCGGTACGTCGGGAAGATCGGCCCAAACCGGTTCTGCGGAGGGATCCAGGGAGAGCCTGTGCAGATCCGGCCCGTTATCCGCCTCCTCTGCGCAGTACACCAGCGGCCCGCAGACGACGGCGGCCTTTCCCGCGTCCTCGTATACCCTGGGAGAGGCGGCATACAGCCTTGGGCGAAGTTCCAGCTCCAGCTCCAGCCGGTCCCCCTCCGCCCATGTCCGGTTCAGGATCAGATAGCCGTTTTCCAAACGGTATGCCGCCTTCTCCCCATTGACCAGCAGGTGAAAGCGAGGGGACCAGGCGGGGAGCCGCAGGGCCAGCTCGACCCGAAGTGGATTTCCGGCATGCAGCGTACAGCAAATTCTTCCATCCCAGGGATACTCCGTGCGGCAGTCCAGACGGAGCGTTCCTTCGGGAAGCCGGAACTCCGCCTCCCCGGAGAGGTACAGGTGGACGTACACCCGGCTGCCGGAGACGGAATACAGGTAGTCCTCCAGAGACATGAGCAGCCGGACCAGATTGGGCGGGCAGCAGGCGCAGCCGAACCAGGGCTGCCGCCGGTATTCCACATGCCGCTTGGCGTTATCTTTGCTGCAGGCTTCCGGAAGCACCTCCAGCGGGTTCACATAGAAGAAACTCTGCCCATCCAGCTGCATTCCGCTGAGGACGCAGTTGTACAGGGCCCGCTCCATCACGTCCGCATATTTCCCGTTTGGCTCCAGAAGGAGCATCCTGCGGGCAAAAAACACCAGGCCGATGGCGGCGCAGGTCTCCGCATACACCGTATCGTTGGGCAAGTCGTAGTCGAAGGTGAAGGCCTCCCCGTAGGCGGAGGACCCGATCCCCCCGGTGATGTACATGCGCCTTTCCGTCACGCTGCTCCACAGCCGCCGGCAGGCGGCCTGAAGGCCGGGATCCCCGATGAGCCGCGCCAGGTCTGCCATGGCGCTGTACAGATACATGGCGCGGACCGCGTGGCCTTCCGCTTCCCCCTGCTCCCGTACGGGTTTGTCCGATTGGCAGTAGGCGTAACCCAGAGGTCCGTCCTCAAAATAGTACCGCCCGTTGCCGTTCAGCCGTTCCTCCTCCCGGAAATACTGCGGCTCCGTACCCCGGGCGTCCACAAAATATCGGGCGAGGCGCAGGTATTTTTCTTTTCCGGTGTGGGTATACAGGCTGACCAGGGCGAGCTCCAGCTCCGGATGTCCGGGGTAGCCGTGTTTCTTCCCCGGCTCCGGTCCGAAGGTCCGGTCCACCAGATCGGCATAACGCTCCGCCGCATCCAGCAGGGCGGTCTTGCCGGTGGCGCGGTGGTAGGCCACCGCTGCCTCAATCATGTGGCCGAGGCAGTACAGCTCATGATTGTCCCGGAGATTGGTGAAACGACGGTCCGGCGCGGTGATCGTATAATAGGTGTTCAGGTATCCGTCCGGCTGCTGGGCGGAGATCATGGCTTCCGCCGCTTCGTCCGCCTTTCGCTCCAGCTCCGGGTCGGGATGGGACAGGAGGCTGTGGGCTACGCCCTCCAGCCATTTTGAAGCGTCGCTGTCCTGAAAGACAAAGCCGCGGTGCTCTCCGGATTCTTTCCCCGCTGCGATGCGGAAATTCCGCAGACAGCCGCTGGGCTCCGTCCCCGGCAGCGCGTCGTTCAGCGCCAGCCACTGGTAGGGGATGGCGCTGCTGCGGATGGTCTCCCGCAGGGGGTCCCAGAAGGGATCATGGATGTTTACCTGCAGTACGCCGTTTCCCGATCCGGCGGCTGCGCAAGGATCCTTCATCTTCATTCCCTCCGCACAGGGGGACCGGACGCAGTCGGTCCCCGAAATCAAAAAAAGTCTATCAGAAACCCGGGTGGGATGCAAGGGCTCCCGCCGCCGGAGAAATGGCCGAAATAGCGCAAAAGTCTTGACAGGCAATGATTTAACGTGCTAAATTCATCAGTGTTCCCAGTTTATATTCATTATGCTACAAGGAGATCATGAAAATGAAAAAGTCAGTTGCATTGCTGCTTGCCGCAGCGCTTTGCCTCTGCCTGTTCGTCGGCTGCTCCGGCAGCGGTAACGGCAGCACCCCCGCGACCCAGGCTCCGGACGGCGGCGCCGCCGGCGCCGCGCCCATTAAGCTGGGCGGCATCGGCCCCCTCACCGGCGGGGCTGCCATTTACGGCAACGCCGCGAAGAACGGCGCCGCCATCGCCGTGGAGGAGATCAACGCCCTGGGCGGTCTGCAGTTCGACCTTCGCTATGAGGACGACGCCCATGATGCGGAGAAATCCGTCAACGCCTATAACACCCTGAAGGGCTGGGGAATGCAGATCTTCCTGGGCTCCGTCACCTCGACCCCCTGCGTGGCTACCTCCGTGGAAGCCAATAACGACCATATCTTCCTGCTGACCCCCTCCGCCTCTTCGACGGATGTGCTGGGCGGCATTGCGAACCCCCTCACCGGCACCGTGGATATCCCCCGGAAGGACACCGTATTCCAGATGTGCTTCGTGGACCCCAACCAGGGCAGCGCTTCCGCCCAGTACATCTTCGACCAGAAGCTGGCCACCAAGATCGCCGTGATCTATAAGAACGACGACGTTTACTCCACCGGCGTGTACAACTCCTTCGCCCCCAAGGCTCAGGAGCTGGGCCTGGATATCGTCTCCACCACCACCTTCACGGAGGACACCAAGACCGATTTCTCCGTGCAGCTGAACGACGCCAAGTCCCAGGGGGCGGATCTGATCTTCCTGCCCATGTACTATGACGCCGCCGCCCTGATCCTCACCCAGGCCAATGCCATGGGCTATGCCCCCAAGTGGTTCGGCATCGACGGGATGGACGGCATCCTTGCGGTGGACGGCTTCAATACCGCTCTCGCCGAGGGCGTTATGCTCCTGACCCCCTTCAGCGCGGACTCCTCCGACCCCAAGACCCAGAGCTTCGTGGCCAAATACCAGGCGGCTTACGGGGAGGTCCCCAACCAGTTCGCCGCCGACGGCTATGACTGCGTCTACGCCATCTACAACGCCCTGAACAAGGCCGGCGTTAAGGACGCCTCCCTCAGCGCCGCCGAGCTCTGCGACAAGCTCATCGCCCAGTTCACCACCATGACCTACGACGGTCTCACCGGGGACGGCATGACCTGGGGCGCGGACGGCGCCGTGACCAAGAGCCCGAAGGGCATGTACATCCAGAACGGCGTCTACGTCGGTATGGACTGAAAAAACCGCATCGGAACCTGAGGACAGGAGGCTGCCCCTTCATCGGCGGCCTCCTGGCTTTCCGCATTTACCCCTATCCGGAAATGAGGTGTTGAGACATGATCTTCCTGACCCACCTGATCAATGGGATCAGCCTGGGCAGCGTGTATGCCATCATCGCTCTGGGCTACACAATGGTCTACGGCATCGCCAAGATGCTGAATTTCGCCCATGGAGACGTGATCATGGTCGGCGCGTACATCTGCTTCTTCGCGGTGGCCTCCTACCATCTCCCTCCTCTCCTGGGCGTGGTGATCGCCATGCTCCTGTGTACGGCCCTGGGCATGCTCATCGAGCGCCTGGCCTATAAGCCGCTTCGGCAGGCGGCCAGCCTGGCGGTGCTGATCACCGCCATCGGCGTGAGCTATTTTCTGCAGAACGGCGCCCAGCTGCTCTGGGGCTCCAACAACAAGATGTTCCCGAACATCATCCCCGGTGAGGGGATCTCCCTCTTCGGCGGGGAGCTCCATATCTCCGCCGCGACCCTGGTGACCATCGCAGCCTGTATCGTCATCATGCTTGTCCTCACCTGGTTCACCGGCAATACCCGCATCGGGAAAGCCATGCGGGCGGTGAGCGAGGATAAGGGCGCGGCGCAGCTCATGGGCATCAACGTCAACACCACCATCTCCGTGACCTTTGCCATCGGCTCCGCCCTGGCGGCGGTGGCCGGGGTGCTGTATATGTCCAGCTACCCGATCCTGGTCCCCACCACCGGTTCCATGCCCGGCATCAAGGCCTTCACCGCCGCGGTGTTCGGCGGGATCGGCTCCATCCCCGGCGCTCTGCTGGGCGGCATCCTCCTGGGGGTCATCGAGATTTTCGCCGGGGCGTATATCTCCACCCAGCTGGCCAATGCCATCGTCTTTCTGGTGCTCATCGTCGTCCTGCTGGTGAAGCCCACCGGCCTGCTGGGCAAGCAGGTCCGGGAAAAGGTCTGAGGAGGGCGAAGAATGAACAGATTCAAGCGGATCGATCGTTCCCTTCGCCGGGATTATCTGACCTATGCTTTCGTGATCGTCGCCTATGTGCTCCTGCAGATCTTCTCCGGGACCCGCGGCTTTTCGCCCACCCTGCGGGGCCAGCTGGTGCCCATCTGCGCCTATGTGGTCATGGCCATGAGCCTGAACCTCACCGTGGGCGTTCTGGGCGAGCTGAGCCTGGGCCATGCGGGATTCATGAGCGTGGGCGCCTTCTCCGGAGCTGTGGCGGCTGCCGCTTTGCAGAACGCCATTCCCTCTCCCGGCCTGCGTCTGGCCATTGCCCTGGTGATCGGCGCGGTGTTCGCCGGGATCGTAGGCACGATCATCTCCGTGCCGGTGCTCCGGCTGAACGGGGATTATCTGGCTATCGTGACCCTGGCCTTCGGGCAGATCATCAAGTCCCTGATCGAGAACCTGTATGTGGGCGTGGACGCCGCCGGGCTGCATTTCAGCTTTCTCCGGCCCAATATCACCCTGGCCCAGGGTGGACGGATGATCCTCAACGGGCCCATGGGCATTCCCAATATCAGCAAGATATCCACCTTTCTGGCAGGCTTTATCCTCATCATGCTCACCCTGTTCATCATCTTCAACCTGGTGCGCAGCCGGGCGGGCAGAGCCATCATGGCCCTGCGGGATAACCGCATCGCGGCGGAGAGCGTGGGCATCAATGTGACGAAGTACAAAATGATGGCCTTTGTCACCTCCGCGGCCCTGGCCGGGGCCGCCGGAGCGCTCTTCGCCCTGGGACAGAATACCATCGTCGCCGCGAAGTTCGATTTCAATACCTCTATTCTCATCCTGGTCTTCGTGGTGCTGGGCGGCCTGGGCAATATGTTCGGCTCCATCATTGCCGCCGCAGCCCTGACCATCCTGCCGGAGGCCCTCCGGGGCTTCGCGGATTATCGGATGCTGATCTATGCCGTGGTGCTGATCCTGGTCATGCTGGGCACCAACAGTCCCCAGCTGAAGGGCCTGCTGAAAAAGCTGCTGCCCGGGAAGAAAGGGGAGGAGGTATAGCCATGCCGAAGAAGGTTGCATCCGTAAACGACAGTCCCCTGGTGCCCATGCCCTCCGAAGCCTACATCCCCCAGCGGGATCTGGGCAAGACCCCCATCCTGGAATGCCGGCATCTGGGCATCGATTTCGGCGGACTTACCGCCGTGGACGATTTCAATCTGATCCTGGGAAGAACGGAGATCGCCGGGCTCATCGGGCCCAACGGGGCGGGGAAGACCACGGTATTCAATCTGCTGACGAAGATCTACCAGCCCACCCGGGGGACCATCCTTCTGGACGGGCGGGATACCCACAGCATGAGTACCGTGCAGATCAACAAAATGGGCATCGCCCGTACCTTCCAGAATATCCGCCTCTTCAGCAACCTCTCCGTGGAGGATAATGTGAAGCTGGGTATGCACAACTCCATCCGCTACGGCATGTTCAGCGGCATCCTCCGGCTCCCGGCCTACTGGAAGCAGGAGCGGATCGCCCATGAGCGGGCCATGGAGCTGCTCAGCCTGTTCGACATGCAGGATATCGCCGGAGCCAAGGCGGGTTCTCTGCCCTACGGCGCCCAGCGCCGGCTGGAGATCGTCCGGGCTCTGGCCACGAATCCCAGCCTTCTGCTCCTGGATGAACCCGCCGCGGGCATGAACCCCTCGGAGACCTCGGAGCTCATGGAGAACATCGTGAAGATCCGGGATACCTTCAATATCGCGGTGCTCCTCATCGAGCATGATATGAGTCTGGTCATGGGGATCTGCGAAGGCATCTGCGTGCTGAACTTCGGCAAGGTGATCGCCAAGGGGACGCCGGCGGATATCCAGTCCGACCCCACGGTCATCGAAGCCTACCTGGGCAAGAAGAAGGAGGCGTGAGCATGGAGGAGATCCTGAGCGTTCAGGGCGTCAATGTCTATTATGGGGCCATCCACGCCATCAAGGATGTATCCCTGACCGTAAACGAGGGGGAGATCGTCACCTTAATCGGCGCCAACGGGGCGGGGAAGTCCACCACCCTGCAGACCATCTCCGGCCTCCTGCGGTCCAAAACCGGGGATATCCGTTTCTGCGGCCAAAGCATCGCCCATCTTCCCTCCCATAAAATCGTGGAGCGGGGCGTCGCCCAGGTGCCGGAGGGGCGGCGCATCTTCCTGCAGATGACGGTGCAGGAAAACCTGGAGATGGGCGCCTTCACCCGCAGCGGCGGGGTGGACAAGGATCTGGAACGTGTCTACGCTCTGTTCCCCCGGCTTCTGGAGCGGAAGAAGCAGATCGCCGG
>JBGUZS010000032.1:0-12639 GCA_045223835.1 Oscillospiraceae bacterium
CCACACGCTTCGAATCGGACCCGCCTTGCCGGGCTCCGATTCGAGCAAGCTGCACTCCGCTCCCCGTACTCGCTTTGCTTGCACAGTACGCTTCGTGAACAGTATGATGGGGCAGAATTGAATTCCACCCCATCATTGTTCTCAACTTCTTCGCGCCTGCGGGCGTGAACTCTGCGAGGCTTTTGGTTCTTTGTCTGCAGTCTGACATCTTCCGTTTTCCTATTCGCTCTTTCCCGCAGCGCGGATGATCCAGTCGGTGATGTCCTTGGCGGTAGTGCTGTTCACATTCTCGTTCCACAGGGCGTATATCGGCAGGGAGACGGGCGGATCCAGCCGAACCATGGTGAGATTCGGGCTGCTGATTACCCCGTTATTCTCGTCCACCATGGCGGCCCCTTCGTTCAGGGAGGTATAGAGGAACAGGGATTCCAGGCTGTACACGGTGCGGGCGATGCGGGGCTTGAAGCCCGCCCGCTTGAACAGGGCCTCGATCTGGTCCGAGCAGGAGCCCACCTCCCGGGGCACCTGCACCACAAAGGGCTCGTTTTCCATTTCGGAAAGGGAGATGGACTCTCTGCCGGCCAGATGGCTCTCGGTGGAAACGATCAGCGCAAGGGGAGTATTGAAGAGCTTCCGGCGGGAAAACTGTCCCTCAAACACCGGCAGATCCACCTCATCCGTGATGATCATATCATACCGGGACTCCAGCAATCCCTTGCAGAGGCTGCTGTAATCATCCCGCTCGGTCTCGAAGCTCAGCTCCGGCCGCTGCTTCGCATAGTCCAGGATCGCCATCTGGACGCTGTAGCCCGCCACCCGCCGGAAGATGCCGATGCTGATGCAGCCCCGTTCCTGCCGCCCGATAGCCGCAGCTTGGTCGCAGGTGGCCCGGACCTTTTCCGGCAGATTCTTCAGCTCATCATAGAGATAGCTGCCCGCCCTGGTGAGAGAGAGCCGCTGTTTGCCCCGGATGAACAGCTCTGTACCCAGTTCCTTTTCCAGCAGGGCGATCTGCTTGCTCACGCTGGGCTGGGTGGTGAACAGGCGTTTCGCTGCCTCGGAAAAATTGCAGTCCTTGGCCGCCTCCAGAAAATAGGAAAGCTTCAGCAGCGTGACCATATCATTCTCCTCTCCGCACACTTTCTGTCCGCTGTATCCGATTATACATAAAGACCGTCTTTTCCGCAAGACCGCGGTATGCTGCTCCCCGGCTATTCCATTTTCACAGGCTTTAACGAAAAAAAAAGAATTTGACTGATTCCTGGTGGGATAATAGAATATTTAATAAGTTTGGACATACTTTCACAACATTTCCGCCGTCTGTAATTTGGGAAAGGAGTTTTGAAGCATGAAACGGAAGATCGCATTTATCCTGGCGCTGCTGTTCATCCTGGCGCTGTTCAGCGGCTGCAATGGTGGGACCGCAGCTACGCCCACCGCAGCACCGGCAACCGAGCAGCCCACAGCCACCGCTGCACCTACTGCAGCCCCCACGGCTGCGCCCGCGACCCAGAAGCCGGAGGAGACAGCCGCCCCCACCGAGACGCCCGCGCCGGAGCCGGAGGATCACCTGGCCAAGGGCAAGGTCGCCTTCGACGCCGAGGGCTGGCCCGCGACCAAGTATGAGTACGTGCTGCCCCTGACGGAGGATGACGTGGAGTTCTCCATGTTCACCATCAACTACACGCCCCAGTATATCCCCGAGGGCGGGATGAACGAGATCCCCATCTGGGGCAATATGGGGAATATGACCGGCGTACACATCAATTACATCATGTCCTCCGCCACCACCTGCACCGAGCAGTTTGCCGCCCTGCTGGCGGCAGACGACCTGCCGGATATCACCGCCCAGGGCCAGAGCCGCTTCACCGGCACCCTCTGGGAGGCCATCGAGGACAACTGGTATGTCAACATCGCCAAATACCGGGAGTATATCCCCAATTACCTCTTTGAGCTGAAGAAGGCTTCCGACCTGAACCCCAACTCCTATGAAAAGGCCTTCCTGGATAAGGACAACGCCTGCGTCATGTACGGCCTGCGCCGCATGGAGAGCAGCATCGGCTGGTGCATCCGGGAGGACATTATGGAAAAGCTCGGCCTGGGCAAGGCTGAGGACGTGACCACCATCGATAAGCTGCACGACGTGTTCACCGCCATGAAGGCCAGCCGGGAGGACGACTTCTACCCCATGATCCTGTACTACTGCTTCGAGCTCTCCGGAGGCCGTCTCCTCAGCGGATACAACACCGCCCTCTTCACCTTCTCCATGGGCTACTACAAGCGCATCGTGGACGGTCACGTGCAGTACTGCGGTTCCACCGACGACGACCGGGCCGCCCTTGCGACCCTGTCCCAGTGGTACGCCGAGGGCCTCATCGATCCCAACTGGGGCTCCTACACCGGCAACGGCGACCTGAGCTCCCAGATCGCAAACTCCAAGATCGCCTACGTCCATCTGACCGTGGACGACTGCAAGGCCCGGGACGCCAGCTGTACGGATCCGGACTGCCGCTATATGCCCACGCCCCGCCTGCGCCTGTACGAGGGACAGACGCTGAAATGGGGACTCGCCCCCAATTATCTGGGGGACGGCAGCTTCTGCGTCAGTGCCAAGTGCGACAATATCCCCCTGTGCCTGAGCTGGTGCGACTGGCAGTACAGCGACGCCGGCAGCGACTATATCAGCTGGGGCCCCGAGGGCGAGCTCTTCACCTATAACGAGAACGGCCAGCGGCGGCTCACCGATCTGATCCTCAAGAGCGACGCCGGCGCCACCTGGATCCTCCAGCTCTACGGCGCGAACACCATGACCGAGGGCGGCCTGGTGGACAACACCCGGAACTATGCCGTGGACGGCGGCGAGGAGATGCTGGCCATGCTGAAGACCTGGGATGTGACCGGCTACTACGACGGCGAATACGATTGGCACGACGGCATCCGCCTCACCGCCGAGCAGTCCTCCGAGGTGAGCGACCTGAGCGGCGATGTGAACAGCTACTACCAGGAGAACTACTCCATGTTCCTCACCGGGGCCCGGGCCATGTCCGAGTGGGACGATTTCATCGCCACCATGAACGAGCTGGGCCTGCAGGATATCCTGGATATCTATGACGAAGCCTACCAGGCTTATCTGAACAAGGCGTAAGTCCGGAGCGCAGACGGCAAGAGAAGGAGGCTCTTCTATGATCTGGCAGGAATATGTGGCCAGGACCGGCCGGGTGCCGGAGTGGCCGTATCCCATCAACTACGAGAAGGAAAACGTGGTGGAGACGGACGTGCTGGTGCTGGGCGGCGGCGTTGCCGGCTGCCGGGCCGCCATCTCCGCCCTGCAGCACGGGGCTACCGTGGCCGTGGCGGACCGGGGCTTCACCAAGCACAGCGGCCAGGGCGGCGTGGGCGTCGACCACTGGCACGGCGCCGTGCGCAATCCCTGCAGCAAGATCACCCCGGAGATGTACTCCGAAAAGGCCATGGAGCTGGCAGACGGCTATACCAACGGCCTTGCCCGGTATGTGATCGGCATGGAGGGCTGGGATACCCTGCAGGAGCTGGAGCAGTGGGGCGTACAGATCCGGGACGAGGACGACGAGTTCAAGGATACCATGTGGCGGGATGAGGAGACCAAGCTGCTCTTTGCCTACGACGTGGACAGCAAGCATTGCCTCCGCATCTGGGGAAACAACATCAAGCCCGTGGTGGATAAGGAAATGCGCCGTCTGGGGGCCCAGGTCTACGAGCGCATCTGCGTGACGAACCTGCTCACCGAGGGCGGGAAGAAGAACGCCCGGGTCATCGGCGCCATGGGCATCCACGACCGCACCGGCGAATTCTACATCTTCAAGGCCAAGGCTGTGGTCATCGCCATGGGCGGCGGCGGCCGCATCGGTGGCTTCGCCCCGGAGGTCACGGAGAGCAACTCCATGACCGACATGAACCTCACCAACATGGGCCACACCATCGCCTGGAACGCGGGCGCTGAGCTGGTCTGTATGGAGGCTGTGGGCGCCGGCGGAAACTTCGGCTACGCCCCCTACAGCATGGGCAACAGCGACAATACCTATCAGGGCGCCCGGGTGGTGGACGCCAACGGCACCGTGATCCCCTATGCCAACACCCGGGGGGAGATCCTCACGGAGGAGCGGCAGATCTTCCAGTCCAACCGTCCCGGGGAAAACTACGTCATCGGCTACGGCATCGGTCTGGCCACCCCCATGAGCGAGGACTACAACCCCAACGGCCTGGATCCCTCCCTGGGGAAAAAGCTCCGTACCGGCGAGCTGCAGCTTCCCCTGTATGACGACTTTGCCGGCATGCCGGAAAAATCCCGCAGGATCATCTGGAACCTGATGCTCTCCCAGGAGGGCAAATGCCGGGTCCCCATCTTCGAGAACCTGCAGAAATGGGGCTTTGACCCCGCGCAGGATATGCTGCAGTACGCCATTACGGGGAACGAGCGCATCAATGTGGCCTCCTCCTGGGTGGGGCTGGATACCGCCCCCATGAACTGGCGCAGCATCCACGGCCCCGGCGGCGTCCTGACGGACTGGCGGCTCCAGGCCTCCATCCCCGGCCTCTTCGTGGCGGGAGGCAGTCCCCTCTTCGGCTCCGGCTGCCATGGCGAGGCCCATACCACCGGGCGCTACTGCGGGCGTCAGGCCGCGGCCTTTGCCCGGCAGCATGAGCAGGCCGAGCCCTGCCGGGAGCAGATCGACCGGGAGAAGGACGAGTGCTACGCCCCCATCCGCCGGCCCGGCGACATCGGCTGGAAGGAGCTGAACTACGCCATCGCCCGGGTCTTCCAGGATTACTGCGGCAATTTCAAGACCGAGTCCCTTCTGAACCTGGGCATCAAGCGCATGCGGGATCTGCGGGAGACCGAGGGGCAGCGGACCTATGCCGCGAACCCCCATGAGCTTGCCCGCCTCATCGAGTGCTTCCGGATGATGGACCTGAGCGAGTGCGTCTTTGAATCCTCCAAGGCCCGGAAGGCCTCCACCCGGCGGGTGGGCTTCGGCTTCCAGCGGGCGGATTATCCCGAGCAGGATCCCCCCGAGTGGCACAAGCTCCTCCCCATCCGGCAGACGGAGGAGGGCGTGGAGAGCCGCGGCCTTGCCTGCGACTTCTATAAGCAGGCGCCCTACGCCCCCGGCCTGCGGGAAAACTACGAGAAATACGGCGAACTGGACTGAACACAGCCTCCGGACGCCCCGCCTTCGGGCGGGGGGCCGCCCGGGAAACGGAAAGGACTGACAAGATATGGCTACTTATTCATTCCCCAGCATGTCAGGCCCCTGCAAGGTGCTGGAATTCGATCCGGCCAAATGCGTGGGCTGCAATATCTGCGTGAATACCTGCCCCCTGGACGTGATGATCCCCAACCCGGAAAAGGGGCAGGAGCCCATCGTGCTGTATGCGGAGGAATGCTGGTTCTGCGGCGCCTGCGTGCAGGAATGTCCCCATAAGGCCCTGACCCTGGTCGCCCCGGCGAAGCAGCGCATCAGCACCATCTGGAAGCGGAAAAGCACCGGCGAGGAATTCCGCGTGGGCATGAAGAATCCCCTGCCCCCCAACACGGCTCCTCACTCCGGCAACCGGGACTGAGCCATGGCGGATAAGCTGACGCCCAAGGAAAACCGTCTGCGCATGCTCCGGGGGGAGATCCCGGAATATGTGCCCAGCTACTTCGATGGGGCCGTCGCTCCCCTGCAGGATGAGATGCTCACCCCCGCCTCCGCCCCCGGAGGCAGCTTCACCACGGTCTACGGCGTGGAGTATGTGGGCAGCGAGGCGAACGGCTGGGGCGCCATGCCCGCCCCGGGAAAGATCCTGCTGCCGGATATCCGGAAATGGCGGGATGTGATCCATAACCCGGATACCACTGGGCGGGACTGGGAAGGCTATTACAAAAAGCAGACGGAGAAGATCGACCGGAGCAAATGCCTGGTCACCTTCGCCGGAGGGGATTATTTTCTCACCCTGGTGGCTTTCATGGGCTTCGAGGGGGCGCTGCTCGCCATGTACGAGGAGCCCGAAGAGGTCCATGCCCTGCTGGACTACGTGAGCGGATACTATCTTGAGGTGATGAAGCAGCAGATCCGCTGCGTGCATCCCGATGTCTTCGGCCTGATGGATGACGACAGCGGATACCGCAGCCCCTTCTTCAGCCTGGAGATGTACCGGGAGTTCTTCAAGCCCCTCCACAAAAAGCACTGTGACCTTGCCCTGGAAAACGGCATGTTCATCGACCGGCACGACTGCGGCCACAGCGAGCAGTTCATCGAGGACTGGCTGGAGCTGGGCGTATGCGCCTGGAACCCGGTGCAGACCACCAACGACTGCAGGGGCATCAAGGAAAAATACTGCGGAAGACTGGCGATCACCGGCTGCTGGGACAACCAGGGCGTTTTCAACAATCCGAAGATCGACATCGGCTTTTTGAAGGACGCCATGGCGGAATACACGGATACCTTCGTTCCAGGCGGCAGCTTTGTCTGGTCCGCCATCGTCACCGGCTCCTTTACGGACCCGGATATCCAGGAGCGGTCCAAGGTCATCCGCGCCTTCTACGACGACTATGTTCACGATTACTACAAGACCCACTGAGCCGCGCGCTGCGGTCCGGGGCCGCCTCGAATGAGGCGGCCCCGGCTTTTTGCTTCATGCCGATATGCGGTGTCTGCTGCGGTTTATTCTGCCCTCGCGCAGGGCCGGCGGACTCAGCCGTCCCGATACTGCAGATTCAGCTCCTCCAGATTCACGATGCGGGTGCAGAGCCGGTCCGCCAGAGCCATATTATGACTGATGACCAGCAGCCCCAGGTTCCGGCGCTTCACCTGATCGATCAGGACGTTCCAGATCTGCGCCTGGGTGATGGCGTCCAGCATGGTGCTCATCTCGTCCGCGATGATGAATTCCGTCTTCGGGCCCAGGGTCCTTGCCACGCAGAAGCGCTGAAGCTCGCCGCCGGATAACTCGTTGGGCCAGCGCCCATACCAAAGGTCTTTGTTGATACGCAGCTCTTTCAGCAGCGCGTCATCGGGCTCCCAGGCCTCCGATACGCTTTCCTTCAGCTTCCAGCGGGGATTCACAGCTTTCTCGGGATGCTGATAGATCATCTGTACCGGGCAGTAACCCTTCAGGGGCAGCGCTCCGCCCTTCCAGAGGACCCGGCCCCTGATGGGGCGTTCATAACCGGCCATGATGCGGGCCAGGGTGCTTTTGCCATAGCCGGAAGGACCGATCAGCCCCACCCGTTCCCCTTCGCAGATGCGCAGGTCGACGTTCTGCAGGATCCAGGGGCCGGAGCCATAGCGGAAGCTGACTTTCTCCGCCTCCAGGAGGGAGGCCCTCTCCGGAGCCGGCATGCCGTTCCGTTCCACATTCTTCTCTTCCACTATGCGTCCACCTCCCCCATAAAGTCCTCCGGATCCACGTTCTGAAAGCCATTTTGCGGCAGAGCCGCCCACAGGGCCTTGGTATAGGGATGCTTCAGGGCGTCTCCCCCGGCGATGAAGGCTTCCCGCTCCACCACGTCCACCGTCCTGCCGTCATAAAAGACGGCGATCCGGTCCGCCACCTGGAGGGCCACATCGATGTCATGGGTGATCATCAGGATGCCCCGTCCTTCGTCCGCCAGTTCCCGGAAATTACGCATGGTCTCCGCGGCGATATCCGCGCTCAGGCCCGGGGTGGGCTCGTCCGCCAGGATGAGCTTGGCGTCCGTGATGGTAGCCGTCGAAATCAGCACCCGGCGGGTCATGCCGCCGGAAAGCTCATGGGGGTACATGGCGGCGACCTGCTCCTTCAGGCCATAGCGCGCAAACGCCGCCCGCTGCTGTGCCTCCGTCCCCGTCAGACCCCGGACCTGCTTCCCCACCTTCATCAGGGGATCCAGGTAGGTGACGGACTGGGGGATCATAATGATCTCCGAGCCCACCAGCTTTTTGCGGAGGGCGTTATCCAGGATTGCCCCGTCGTACCTGATGGTGCCGCCCACGATGGCGTTGCCGGGGAGGATCCCCAGAATCGCATGGGCCAGCACGCTTTTCCCGCTGCCGCTCGCCCCCACGATGACCATGATCTCCCCCTCATGCACCTCAACGCTCAGATCGCTGATAATATGCAGGTCATACTGGGACAGGCCCCGGTCGTACATTCGGAAGCTGACGGAGATATGCTCCGCCTCCAGAATTTTCTTTTCCCTCATTCTCTGCCTCCTATTCCTGGGCGCTGAAGGGGTCGATCAGGAGCTTCAGGTTGTTCCCGATGGCCTCAAACAGGATCACGACGATGAGCAGACAGACGCCGGGCATCACCGCCAGCCACCACATGCCCGTGACCAGATAGTTCATCGCTTCGGAAAGAATGACGCCGATGGCAGGCTGCTCCGCCGGAAGGCCGAAGCCCAGGAAGGTGATGGAAGCCTCATGCATGATGGCATGGGGAAAGAGAAGGATCAGGCCGATGATGAACTGGGGCAGCACATGGGGCAGCATATGCCGTCGGGCGATCCACCACTTGGTCTTTCCCATGCGGGAGGCAGCCTGGATATACTGAGAGCTCTTCAGGGAGAAGACCTCTGCCTGGATGATACGGCCCAGACCGCACCAATGGGTGACGATGACGCCGATCACGACGCCCTTTGCCCCCTTCCCCACCAGGATGGAGATCAGTACCAGGAGGATCAGATGGGGCACGCCCATGAACAGGTCCACAAACCAGTTGAAGAACTCACTGACCCGTTTCCCCATGGTGCCTGCGATGATCCCGAGCAGCAGCGCCATAAAGGCGGACACCACCGAGGCGGCGAGGCCGATATAAATACTGGTGGCCAATCCCTTGATCGTCCGGGCAAACATATCCCTGCCCATCCAATCTGTTCCGAAGATATGCTGCGCCGAGGGCGCCAGATTCTTTTCGGCGAAATTCGTCTGATAGGCGGAAGGACTCATCACGACGCCGGAGATCGTCACCGCCAGCAGGATAAACGCCGCCGCGGCCACGATGACGATGGTTCTGGTCCGGCG
The DNA here is from genome assembly GCA_045223835.1 of Oscillospiraceae bacterium. GTDB lineage: Bacteria > Bacillota > Clostridia > Oscillospirales > Oscillospiraceae > UBA1774. The sequence continues at coordinate 9,027 of JBGUZS010000032.1, forward strand.
GTTGGCAAGGCCGCGTTTCTTTTTTACGGGTACCTTGATCATCCGACTCTCTCTCCTTCCCTGATCCTCGGGTCGATGATCGGATACAGGATATTGGCGATCAGGTTCCCAAAGAACACAAACGCGGCGGAAAACAGCGCTATGCCCAATAGCAGAGGGATATCCCCCTTGATGCCGGCCTGCGTCGTCGCCTGGCCCAGCCCCGGATAGGAGAACACGGTTTCCGCAAGCACCGAGCCTCCGAAGATCTCGCTGATGGAGGCAAACTGCATGGTGACCGCGGGAAGAAGGATGTTCCGGATCCCGTGGCGCAGGACAAACTGCCGGCGCTTTTCGCCCCGCGCCCGGGCGAAGAGGGCGTAGTCGCTCTTCTTGGCCTGCACCAGCTTTTCCCTCGTCTGAAGGACGATGTTCGCGATACCGGTCAGGCTCAGGGTCAGCACAGGCAGACAGAGGTGGTGGATCCGTTCGGCAAAGGTCACGCTTTCCATCGTCTTTCCGATGGGTACCGCCAGGCCCATGGGGAACAGATTCAAGCCAACGGCGAAGATCAGCAGCACCACCATCGCCAGCCAGAAGACCGGGCTCGACTGGATGATCAGGCAATAGACCTTGATCAGCTTATCCAGCCAGCTGCCTTCATAGGTTCCGGCCAGGACCCCCAGTACAAAGCCGACGATGCCGGAGAGCACCCAGGCCAGCCCCATCAGGATCAGGGACATTTTGAAGCGCTCCATGATGATCTGAAAAACGGGTCTGCGGTAGGTGATGGAGGTGCCCATGTCTCCCTGGAGAATGTTGCCCAGCCACCGGAAATACCGGGTCACCGGCGGGTCGTTCAGCCCCCATTTCGCCGCGATGGAATCCCGCAGCTCCTGGCTGGCGGCGTTTTCCCCAATATAGGAGGAGACCGTATCGATGGGCGAAAGCTCCACAAGCGCAAAGGAAATCACAGAAACGGCAAACAGCAGGATCAGCATTTTGACCAGGGTATATGCCGCCCTTTTGGCAGCAATTTTCAAGGCTCTGTCTCCCCCTTCCCTCAGTCTTCCCATTTCCAGTCATAGATGTTCTTCAGCAGCTGGAAGCCGGGGCCGTGGGAATGGATCGGCTGCTCGCCCACGCTGAGCCCATCCCGGACGAAGAAGAGATGGTCCCGCTTGGCGACATAAACCACCGGAACATCTCCCAGCCCGCTGGCGCCGACGCTCCCGTCCCACATGGCCTTCCGGATCGCGGAATAGATCCCGTCGGTTTCCGTGGCACTCATGGCCTGGTCCAGATAGACCTCCACCGCATCGTTCATATAGAGACCCGGGTTGTTGTAGCCGATTCCGGCCGTAGAGGCGGAGACGGTGGTATAGTACTCCAGGGGAGTGAACTCACCGCCGGCCACCGTGAAGGGATACTCATGCATCATCTGGAAGATCTCATCCCAGCTGCAGCCCCTGGGCTGGATGCTGATCCCCAAAGCCTTGGCCTGCTCCGCCTCGGCCATGGCCAGCACCTGCCGCAGCTCATCCGTGGTGGGATAGAGCAGGCTGAACTCCGCCTTGACCCCGTTCTTTTCCCGGATGCCGTCGCCGTCCGTATCCACCCATCCCGCTTCCTCCAGAACGCGGATCGCGTCCTCCGGCGTGCGCTGGGAAAGCTCTTTGGTGATCGCGTCGTTGTACCAGGCCATGCCCTCGGCCAGGCCGTAAGCCGGCTCGCCGAAGCCCAGGAACACGTCCTCCACGATCTTTTCCCGGTCCAGGCCATAGGCCAAAGCCTGCCGGATGGCGATGTCGCTGGTCACGGCATTGCCCACGGCATTGCCGTTGGCGTCAGCGGAGCCGGCGGGAGGAATGACCATGGATATGCCGTGGGTGTCCGTGGTCTTGCAGACCTCCAGCCGATACCCCTCCACCCGGTTCTGGGCCAGAGACGGGGTGGTATAAGCCACGTCCACGTCCCCCTTGAGCATGGCGGCATAGGCGGAATCCTCCTGCATGAAGAGCATGACGATCCGGCGGATAGCCGGCTTTTTCCCGTAGTATTTCTCGTTGCGCTCCAGGATCATCTGCTGTCCCTTGTCCCACTGGACCATCTTATAGGGACCTGAGCCGATGGGGTCGTCGATGTAATTCGGGCCGTAGGCGTGGGCGGGAACGATCCCCAGCAGGCCGCAGGTATAGATGAAGGTCGAAGCGGGATGCAGCAGGGTGAATACCACGGTGGTCTCGTCCGTGGCTTCCACGGAGGCCATCATGGTCAGGTCGATGGACGAGGCGGCTTCCTTTGTGGTATTGAAGGTAAAGACCACGTCCTCGGCGGTGAGCTTCACGCCGTCGGAGAAATAGGCGTCGTCCCGGATGGTGAAGGTCCAGGTCAGGCCGTCGGCGCTGGCCTGATAAGAAGTCGCCAGGTCGTTGAGCAGCGTCCCGTCGTCCTGGATCTTGACCAGCTTGCTCTGGAGCAGCGGATCATACCGGTTGCCCCAGCCCTGGCAGGGATCCCAGGCGGAGCTGGGCTCCGTGGCGATGGCGACGATGACCTCGTCCTTCTCCGCAGACGGAGCGGGGGTCTCCTTGCTGCCGGAGGGCGGATTTGCGGCGGCGTCCCCTCCGCCGCCGCAGGCGGCCAGGCTCAGGCACAGGGCCAGGACCAGCAGGAGGCAGATCAGTTTTTTCATGTTCATACTCCTTTTCTTCATTCCCAGATTTGTACAAAAACAGGGCATACCCCTCCCCCGGTCGGGTTTGGGATATGCCCTGCTGTTGTTCAGTCGGACAAACGGGATTCTGTTTTTCTCAGGCTCAGAGCTTGACGCTCCTGCGTACCTCCTCCAGGCGGACGGGCTGGCCGTCCGCGATATGCAGCCGGATCTCTCCGAACTGCATCTCCCGGATCAGGAGGATGAGCTTTGCCTCCTTCTCCGTCAGGGTGATCCCGGCTCCCGCCGGGGAGGCGCCCCCGAAGGCTTCCGGGCGGCCGGACCGCAGATCGTACATTCTGTTCATTATTCTCCTCCATCCGGCGGAGCGGATCACAAAGAGGCCCGTCTCGGCTATCGAGACGGGCCTCGGGCGGATATGCTCATTAAATATACAGGTATCCTGTATATTCTTCCCTAGGCTACTGAACTCGAATAGCGGGCCTCCCTCCCCCATGTATCTGACTTGGCCCGAAGGCCGCACAGTGCCGGTCGCGTCGGTTCTTACCCGTTTCCATGCTGCTGTTGAGAGCAGGGGAGAAAGTTTTCCTTGGCTGTATGGAATTCGACTAGAATATAGCATTTTCTTGTCCGAAAAACAAGGTCCTGCATGACTTTCAGAGAATAGCATAAAAGCCCCGCCCGGAATTCCGCGGGAATTGTCCAAAAGAGACAGAGGCGGGGATTATTCACCTATACCCGTATAAGTATACATCCCCGGGTGGGGGATGCTGCGGGGAGGCGGGGGACCCGGCGCCTTGCTCCAGTTCAACGGCGCCGGTCTATCCAGTATCCCTCATCAGTCATCCGCCTTGCGGAAGTCGGCGGCTGACAGCTGTCTCGCTGCGGCTCGGTCAGGCGCGGCTCTGACATGCCACCGGCATGTCATTCACTCCCGCGCCCCTGCTTCGCAGCCCC
>JBGUZS010000033.1:0-3614 GCA_045223835.1 Oscillospiraceae bacterium
AGAGAATCACGGCGGCCAGGGAGGCGGCGAGGGCGGGAACGGAGACGGCCTGCTGCCCCCGGTACCACAGAATCCACGCCGCAGCCAGGATCGCCAGCCCCAGAAGATCGATCCAGAAGCCCGGTTTTCGCAAGATCTTGTTCATTTATCCCCCGGTTCTCATTCCCCGGCCTTCGCCCCCTCCAGCTCCTTCAGCCGGTCCAGGACCGCCAGGGCGGCTTCCTCCTTGCTCAGCAGGGGCAGCTCCCGGATATCCTCCCGGGTGATGAGGGTGAGGACGTTGGTATCCACCTGGAAGCCCGCTCCCGCCTGGCGCAGGTCGTTGGCGCAGATCATGTCCGCGTTTTTCTTTACCAGCTTCGCCCGGCTGTTTTCCAGCATATTCTCGCTCTCCATGGAGAAGCCCGCCAGGAGCTGACCGGGCTTTCGATGCTGCCCCAGCCAAAGGAGGATATCCTGCGTGCGTTTCAGGGGGATGGAAAGATCCCCCTCCTTCTTCTTCAGCTTGTTTTCCGCCGTCTGAACGGGGGTGTAATCCGCCACGGCGGCGGACTTGATGATCCAGTCCGCGTTCTCCGCCCGCTCCGTCACCGCCCGGAACATATCCTCCGCCGTGGTCACCTCCACGGTCTCCACGAAGGGCGGGGGCTCCAGAGCGGTCTTCCCGCTCACCAGGGTGACCTCCGCTCCCCGGAGCATGGCCATCCGGGCGATGGCGTAGCCCATCTTGCCGGAGGAGTGGTTGGAGATGTACCGCACCGGGTCCAGAGGCTCCCGGGTGGGCCCGGCGGTGACCAGGACCTTTTTCCCCAGGAGATCATGGGGCAGGGCGATCTCCCGCAGAATGTACTGGAGGATGGTCTCCGGCTCCGGCAGCTTCCCCGGACCCGTGGTCCCGCAGGCCAGGCGGCCCACCGCGGGCGGGATGACGGTCCAGCCGTACCTCTCCAGCTGCTTCAGATTATCCCGGGTGGCGGGATTCTCCAGCATATGGGTATTCATGGCCGGGGCGATGAGCCGGGGGCAGCGGCAGGCCAGGAGGGTGGTGCTGAGCATGTCGTCCCCCAGGCCGTGGGCGATCTTGGCGCAGATGTTGGCGGTGGCGGGGGCGACGATCACCAGGTCCGCCCGGTCCGCCAGGGCGATATGCTCCACCTCGTTCACCGTGAAGCGGTCGAAGGTATCCGTATACGCCTTCCGGGCGGTAAGGTGTTCAAAGGTGAGGGGGGCGATAAACTTCGTCGCGTTTTCCGTCATCACCACGTCCACCTGCGCATGGAGCTTCACCAGGGCAGACGCCAGGTACGCCGCCTTGTAGGCCGCGATCCCCCCGGTGACCCCCAGAAGCACGGTTTTCCCTTTCAGCATGTGCGTCGCCTCCCATGGTTGGTATCAAGGGAATTATACCCGAGGCGGAGGCAAACTGCAACCTTGCCTCTTGCATTCTCCTCCCTCTGTGATATAATGCGCAGGAACCGGCAGCGGCAGGTCCGGGGCATCCGCGGAGCGGAGCCCCAGGAGCAGCGGTCCGAAGCCGGTCCGCAAAATACCAAAGCGCCGCATCCCCCGGGAGGGGAGCGGCAGCAGGAGGAATGAAAAATGAAAAAGAGCATTGATGTACGGGCCTTGACGATCCTGGGCCTGATGACGGCGCTGTTGATCCTCTTCTCCTTCACGCCCATCGGGACCATCCCCATAGGCCCGCTTTCCATTACCCTGAACGTGATCCCCGTGGCCGCGGCGGCCATCGCCCTGGGGCCGGCGGGGGGACTGGCCATGGGCTGCATCTTCGGGATCCTGAGCTTCCTTCAGTGCATCGGGATCGGCATCCCCAGCGGCATGGGCGCCGCGCTTTTCGGCATCAATCCCATCTTAGCCTTCATCCAGCGGTTCGTTCCCCGGGCCCTGGACGGCTTCCTGGTGGGGCTCATCTTCCGGGCTCTGGAGAAGAAGCCCGGTCCCCGCATCGCCTGCTTCATCTCGGGCTTCTGCTCCGCCTTCCTCAACACGCTGTTTTTCATGAGCGCCCTGCTGCTGCTCTTCGGGAATACGGATTACGTGCAGGGCTTGATGGAGAATAAGGGAAGCCATAATTTCCTGGTCTTTACCGTCCTGTTTGTGGGGGTCAATGCGGTGGTGGAGATGGCAGTTTGCACCATCGTCTCCGGCTTCGTGGGCTCCGCCCTGTACCACGCCAAGATCCTGCCCCTGAAAAAGACCAGCTGAAGGAGGAAACGGGCATGCTCCTAGCCATCGATATCGGGAATTCCAACATTACCATCGGCTGCATCCGGGGGGAGGAGGTCTGCTCCGAGGTGCGCATCGCCACGGACCGGGCCAGGACCTCCGACCAGTACGGGGTGGAGATCCGGAATATGCTGGAGGCCAGCGGGATACATAAGGAGGATATCCGGGACTGCATCATCTCCTCTGTCGTCCCCCCCGTCTTCAACTCCGTTTGGGCGGGCGTGTATAAAATGATCGGCCTCCGTCCCCTGGTGGTGGACGCCTCCATGGATACGGGGCTGGAGCTCTGTCTGGATATGCCTTCTCAGGTGGGGGCGGACCGGATCGTCGTGGCCGTGGCCGCCCTGGAGCGGTATGAAGCCCCCCTGATCATCATCGACATGGGCACCGCCACCACCATGGAGGTGGTGGAGCCCGGCGCCCGGTACATGGGCGGGGTCATCATCCCCGGGGTCCGGGTCTCCCTGGACGCCCTGACGGGACGCACCGCCCAGCTCCCCGCCATCAGCCTGGGCCGACCCGGTCAGGTCGTAGCCAGGAACACGGCGGACTGCATGCGCAGCGGCATCATGTACGGCACCGCCTGCATGCTGGACGGGATGATCGACCTGATGCGGGATGAGCTGGGGCATGAGTCCACGGTGATCGCCACCGGCGGCCTGGCGCCCTTCATCACTCCCCTGTGCCGTCACGAGATCCATCTGGAACCGAATCTGCTCCTCCGGGGACTGAATATCCTGTACAGGCGGAACAAAAAGGCGCAGTGATGCTCCTGAAGACGGAAAACACCCCGGCGTGTGCCGGGGTGACTTTTTTCTCAGCGCCCTTCCGCCGCCTCTTCGATCCTCTCCCGGAGGAAGGCGTTTGCCCGCCGGAGCTCTGCCTCCCAGCCCTCCTCCCCGTGGTACCAGAATTCCCCGGTGAAGAGCCGGACGCCCATGGCCAGGGCCGTGCGAAGGCAGCCCAGGTAATCCGTATGTCCCCCGGAGCCGAAGCGCATATCCCGGTAGACCCCGGGCTTCGTCTCCTTCAGGTGGAGGGCGAAGGTATGCCCCGCCCCCAGGGCCAGGTCCTCGGTGACTTGATGGCTGTACTTCACCGCCGCATTCTGCAGGTTCCCGATATCCGGGTACAGGCCCAGCCAGGGGGAGCCGACCTCCCGCACCCAGGCCATAGCCTTTTCCACCGTATCCATGAAGGGGGTCTCCATGGTCTCGAAGGCCAGGATCACCCCCGCCTCCGCCGCCCAGACGGCGCCCAGATGCAGGCCTTCCCGGAACCGGGCCCGGGTCCCCTCGTCCCCGGGCTCATAGTATACGTCGTACCCCGCCAGCTGGATGATCCCGATCCCCGCATTGGCGGCGAAG
>JBGUZS010000034.1:0-7519 GCA_045223835.1 Oscillospiraceae bacterium
TCGTGCATTTCATTCTCCTTTGTATACCGGAATGGGTCTGCGCTTATGCTCACTTTTATCATGGAAGCGGCGCATGACTTCAAGGTCCTGTTCTGTTCCCTTCCCGTTCAGGATCCAATCGTCGATCGCCTGGTACGTCACGCCCATCTCCGTCTCGTCGGTCTGCCCGTCGAACAACCCGGCCGACGGGGCCTTGTCGATGATCTGCTGCGGGGCTTTCAGGTATGTCAGGAAGGCAAAAATCTCTGTCACGGTCAGATCGCCGATCGGATTGAAATCGTGCGCTCCGTCACCCCACTTGGTAAAGTAGCCCATATAAGCCTCGCTTCGGTTGCCGGTTCCGGCTACGAGACGGTTTTCCGATGCCGCGACTGCGTAAAGGGTCAGCATCCTCAGGCGAGGCGCGAGGTTTGCAGCGGCAAGCGCTGAGACCTCTGTCGCTCCTCCCAGCACGGACAGCTCCTGCTCCCGGACGGCGGTCAGATCCGTCACACGGGTTTCGATCCCGTATTGGGCTGCGACCGCAAGCCCGTCCTCCATGTCCAAATGAAAGTTTCGCCGGGACGAGCAGGGCATGATCAAGCCCACCGTATTGTCGCAGGCCGCTTTGCAGAGGATCCCGACCAGGGCGCTGTCCTTGCCGCCGGAGTTTCCGTAAACGATACCTTCAGCGCCGCTTTCCCGCAGCATTGCACGGATCCACTCCACGCGTCCGGTGTATTCGTCACGCCAGTTTCTTGCTGTCATCATGGCCTCCTTTTTCTATTCGTCAATTCGTGAAACGCCGATCGTCATTTCCTCCAGTACGTCCAGCAGCACGCGCACGGTGTCAAGCGAGGTGAGCATCGTTACGTTGTTCTCGCTGGCACAGCGCCGAATCTCAATTCCGTCGGCATAGTGGACGCCTGAGAGTATGGCGCGGGTATTGATCACATAACTTACATATCCGGCACGAATCGATTCCAGGATCTCCGTGCTCCCCTCACTGAGCTTTCGGCGGATCCGTGTACGGATCCCATGCTCCTTCAGGTAATTTGCCGTGCCGACGGTAGCTTCAATGTTGAAGCCCATCTCATAAAACCGCCGCACCAGCGGCAGCGCTTCCCGCTTGTCCTCATCCGCCAGTGTGACCAGCACGGTTCCGTAATTCAGAAGCTTCATTCCCGATGCCTGCAGCGCCTTATACATGGCGCGGCTCAGCTGATCGTCATAGCCGATGGCCTCCCCGGTGGATTTCATCTCAGGGCTCAAATAAGCGTCCGTACCCTTGAGCTTGCTGAAGGAAAACACCGGCACCTTCACATAGTGCCGTCTTCTCTCCGCGGGGTACAGGTCGAAAATTCCCTGCGCCCGGAGACTCTTCCCCAGAATAACCTCCGTCGCAATATCCGCGAGGGAATAGCCGGTGGCCTTGGAGAGAAAGGGAACGGTGCGGGAGGACCGCGGGTTGACCTCAATGATATAGACCCGGTCCTGTTCATCCACAATAAACTGAATGTTGAACAGACCCACGATTCCGATCCCCAATCCCAGCTGTTTGGTATACTGCAGGATGGTCCCCTTGGCCTTGTTGGAGATGGAGAAAGAGGGGTACACACTGATCGAATCGCCGGAGTGCACGCCTGTGCGTTCCACCAGTTCCATAATGCCGGGGACAAACACATTCTCGCCGTCGCAGATCGCATCGACCTCGACTTCACGGCCTTTTATATACTTGTCCACAAGCACCGGCTTATCCGCGTCGATCTCCACTGCGCTTTGAAGATATCGGCGAAGCGCCTCCTCTTTCGCAACGATCTGCATCGCCCTGCCCCCCAAAACAAAGCTGGGGCGCACCAGCACAGGATACCCGATCTCCCCGGCTGCCCGCACACCGTCGGCCACATTGGTTACGGCTGTGCCGCGGGGCTGTGGAATATGCAGCCGCTGAAGGACATGTTCAAAACTGTCCCGGTTTTCTGCCCGCTCGATTGCCGCGCAGCCTGTGCCGATGATTGTCACGCCGTGCTCTGCCAGGGGCGCTGCCAGATTGATCGCCGTCTGTCCGCCCAGCGTGGCAATAACGCCGGCAGGTTTTTCCATGGCGATGATATTCAGGACATCCTCAACGCACAGGGGCTCGAAGTAGAGCTTGTCCGCGCAGGTATAATCCGTGGAAACCGTCTCGGGATTGTTGTTGATAATAATGGCCTCAAAGCCGGCGCGCTTGATGGTCTGCACCGCATGGACGGTGGAATAGTCAAATTCGATTCCCTGACCGATCCGAATGGGGCCGGAGCCCAGCACCACGATTTTCTTTTTCCCACTGACAGGTGACTCGTTCTCCTCCTCATAAGTGGAATAGAAGTAGGGCACATAGCTTTGAAACTCTGAAGCACAGGTGTCGATCATCTTATAAACGGGAACGATCGCTTTCCTCTGGCGCATGGAGAAGACCTCCGTTTCCGTCGTATCCCAGAGAGCGGCGATTTCACGATCGGAAAAGCCCATCCGCTTGGCGCGGCGGAGCGCTTCCGCATCACCCGGATGCTGCCGAAGGATTTCCTCTTCGTCGACAACATTTCTAAGCTTTCGCAGGAAAAACAGATCGATCGCAGTCAGACTGTGTATCGACTCCAAAGACGCTCCCCGCCGGATCAGCTCCGAGATCGCGAAGATCCGATCGTCGAGGCCTTCACGGATTTCATCGAAGAGATCGTCTGTCCGCATGCCATCAAAGCGGCTGCTGTGAAGGTGGGAAAGACCGGTCTCCAGCGACCGGATTGCTTTCAGCAGACTCTCCTCAAAGGTCCTTCCGATGCTCATCACTTCACCGGTCGCCTTCATCTGCGTCCCCAGGCGGCGGCTGGCTTCCGGGAACTTGTCGAAGGGAAAGCGCGGCATTTTGGTCACCACGTAATCCAGAGACGGTTCAAAGCAGGCCGGTGTGTTTGCCAGTTGGATTTCATCCAGCGTCATACCGACGCCGATCTTCGCGGAGACCCGGGCGATCGGATAGCCGCTGGCTTTGCTGGCCAGGGCGGATGAGCGCGAGACCCGGGGATTGACTTCAATGAGATAGTATTGAAAGGAATTCGGATCCAGCGCGAACTGCACATTGCATCCGCCCTCGATCTCCAGTGCGCGGATGATCTTCAGTGCGCTGTCGCGGAGCATGTGGTATTCCCTGTTTGTCAACGTCTGGGAGGGACAGACCACGATGGAATCCCCTGTATGGATCCCCACCGGGTCCAGGTTCTCCATATTGCAGACCGTGATCGCCGTATCCCTGGAATCGCGGATGACCTCATATTCGATCTCCTTATAGCCCTTGACGCTCTTTTCCACCAGCACCTGGTGCACGGGAGAGAGTTGAAAGGCATTGCGGCCGATTTCGGTCAGTTCCTCCTCGTTGTCGGCAAACCCGCCGCCTGTTCCCCCCAGAGTAAAGGCCGGCCGAAGTACGACAGGGTAGCCGATTTCCCGTGCAGCTTTTACCGCGTCCTCCACATCATAGGTGATCCGGGAGGGGATCACCGGTTCTCCAAGCCTTTCGCAGAGCTCCTTGAATCGTTCGCGATCCTCCGCACGCTCAATACTGCCGCTCTTCGTTCCGAGCAATTCGACCCGGCATTCCCGGAGGACGCCCTTTCTCTCAAGCTCCATGGCGAGATTCAACCCGGTCTGCCCGCCTATTCCGGGCAGGATGGCATCCGGCCTTTCAAAGCGGATGATTCTGGCCATATATTCCAAGGTCAGCGGCTCCATATAGACTTTATCCGCAACTGTCGTATCTGTCATGATCGTAGCGGGATTGGAGTTGCAGAGTACGACCTCGTATCCCTCTTCTTTCAGCGCATAGCATGCCTGCGTGCCCGCGTAATCAAACTCCGCAGCCTGGCCGATCACGATGGGCCCCGACCCGATGACCATGATTTTATGAAGATCTGTCCTTTTAGGCATTCTGTCCCGCCTCCTCCATCAGAGCCAGAAAATGCTCGAACAGATAGATACTGTCCTGCGGTCCGGGCGCGCTCTCCGGGTGAAACTGAACGCTGAACACCCGATCCGCCTCACACTTCACGCCTTCGACCGTGCCGTCCAGCAGATTGATGTGCGTCGGCGTCAACCGTGTATGCTTCAGACTGTCCATGGAGACGGCATAGGAATGGTTCTGGGATGTGATCTCGATTCTTCCCGTCTCCAGATTTCGAACAGGATGGTTTCCTCCCCGATGTCCGAACTTCAGTTTATATGTCGATGCGCCATATGCCAGGGAGATCAGCTGGTGTCCCAGACAGACACCGAATATCGGCTGTTTCCCGATCAGCGCTCTTAGCGTCTCCGTCAGTTCCGCAGCGTCGGTTGGATCGCCGGGGCCGTTGGACACCAAAATCCCATCCGGACGGAGGGCCCGGATGGAATCGGCATCTGTATTCCAGGGCACCACTGTTACGCTGCAGCCGCGCCTTTTCAATTCACGTATCAGATTGTGTTTCACCCCGCAGTCGATCAACACCACGCGGAACCGCTCCGGCTCGCTTTGTGCGTGCCGGATCTCCCGCGTGCTGACACGGGAAACAGCGTCGCGGGGCAGCGCTGCTGCGCGCAGCAGGGTCATCCCTTCCTCCGCTGACATGTCCGATGAGGTAATCAGCGCTTTCCGGCTTCCATGGTCCCGGATCGAACGGGTCAGCATTCTTGTATCCACGCCGCTTACTCCGACGATTCCAAAGCGCCGCATGACACTCTCCAGGGTTTCGGCGCTTCGGAAGTTGGATGGCTCATCGTTGTATTCCCGGACGATCATGGCTGCAATACCTGGTTGAAAAGACTCATAGTCATCCCCGGCCATGCCGTAATTGCCTATCAAAGGATAGGTCATCACCACCGCCTGGTCGGTATAGGACGGGTCGGAGAGGATTTCCTGGTACCCGACCATGGAGGTGTTGAACACGATTTCGCAAACCCTGTCGCCATCCGCGCCAAATGCGGTTCCGCAAAACTGCCTGCCGTCCTCCAGAATGATTTTTCTGCGCTTTGCCATTCTTGGCTCCTCCTAAAGACCTTTGCAACTCTCGTGGATTTTGCACTCGAATCGAGACTTTCCTGCGTTTTCCGGGATCGCCGTCGGGTAGTTGCGGTCAAAGCACGCCGTGCAGAGGCCGCATTTGTTCCCTGTCAGATCCCGGACACACGCAACCGGCAGATATCCAAGTGAATCTGCTCCGATCATGGCCGCTATCTCCGCTGCGCTGTGATGGTTTGCAATCAGAGTCTCCGGACTGTCAATATCTGTTCCATAATAACAGGCAGAAACAAAGGGCGGTGCCGAGATTCGCATATGGATTTCCCGCGCCCCGGCTTTTCGCAGCAGTGAGACAATTCTGCGGCTTGTGGTCCCGCGCACAATGGAATCGTCAATGAGAACAACGCGTTTTCCTTCCACGGTTGCCCGGATGGGATTGAGTTTGATGCTGACATTCCGCTCCCGCATTTCCTGCTTCGGTGCGATAAAGGTTCTGCCGATATACTTGTTTTTTACAAAGCCGATCCCATACGGGAGCCCGCTTTCGGCGGCGTATCCGATTGCGGCATCCAGACCGGAATCGGGGACACCGATGACAACGTCCGCGGCGGTGGGGTGTACTCTGGCCAGAATTCTCCCTGCCCGCTGCCGCGCTGTGTGCACGCTGCAGCCGTTTATGACAGAATCCGGCCGTGCAAAATAGATGTACTCAAAAGCGCAGAGGGTCTGCGGGAATTGCCCGCAGTGAGAGCTGTCCACGTCCATTCCGTGATTGCCGACGGTGATGATTTCTCCCGGCAGGAGATCCCGGATGAATTCGGCGCCGATGGCATCCAGCGCACAGCTCTCCGAGGCAAACACAGTGGCGCCGTTGGGCATCGCCCCCATACAAAGCGGGCGAAACCCATGGGGATCTCTTGCTGCGATCAGCTTGGACGGAGAGGAAAGTACAAGGGAGTATGCGCCTTCCAGCCGGTCCATTGCTCTGGCAACTGCGTCTTCAATAGAGTTGGCCCGGAGACGCTCCTGAACGATGATATAGGCAATCACTTCCGTGTCTGTTGTCGAGTGAAAAATGGAGCCCATGCTTTCCAACTCATGTCGCAGGATATGCGCATTTGTCAGATTCCCGTTGTGAGCCAGTGCCAGCTGCCCCTTGTAATGGTTGATTCGCAGCGGCTGTGCATTCCGTCTGCTGTCACTCCCGGTCGTGCTGTACCGTACATGTCCAACTGCGATATTCCCTTCGCCAAGGCTCTTCAGGCGATCGGTCGTGAACACCTCCGATACCAGGCCCACGTCTCGTATCGTTGTTATGATCCCATCGTCATTCAAGGCGATTCCGGCGCTCTCCTGGCCGCGATGCTGCAAGGCAGACAAGGCATAATAAGTCAGATCCGCAAGCTGTGCCCGCTCCGGCGAACAGATCCCGAATACGCCGCATTCCTCGTGGAGCACTCCCATTTTATGAACCCAGCAGGCGCCTGCTCATTTCTTCGTAGGCTCCCTCCACGTTTCCCAGATCCCGACGGAACCGGTCTTTGTCAAGCTTCTCGCCTGTCCTGCTGTCCCAGAACCGGCAGGTATCCGGGCTGATTTCATCGGCCAGGACAAGCTCACCGGCTTCGGTCTTTCCAAACTCCAGCTTGAAATCCACCAGCGTGACGCCCACCGCGGCCAATGTGTCCTTCAGCAGCTCGTTAACCTTCAATGCATTTGTCCGAATCTGCGCGATCTCATCACGCGTCGCAAGTCCCAGGGCAATTGCGTGGTCGTCGTTGAGAAGGGGATCGTGAAGCTCGTCGTTCTTGTAGGAAAACTCCACGACCGGACTTTCAAATACGATACCTTCCGGCACGCCGTAGCGGCTGGCGAAATGGCCGGCAGAGATGTTTCTCACGATTACTTCCAGCGGAACGATCCGGACTTTTTTGACCAGCGTCTCCCGGTCATTCAGTTCTTCCGCGTAATGGGTGGGAATTCCCTGTTCCTCCAGTTTCCGCATCAGCAGGTTCGTCATGCGATTGTTGATGGCGCCTTTCCCGACAATTGTTCCTTTCTTTGTCCCGTCGAACGCCGTCGCGTCATCTTTATAGGAGACAATTACAAACGCCGGATCCTCCGTCGCAAAGACCTTTTTGGCTTTTCCCTCGTAGAGTTGTTCTTTCTTTTTCATATACAGAGTCTTCTCCTTCATCATGCCATCCTGCGCGGAGCGAAGAGCCCTTCTCCTTTGAGATTCCTCCTCGCTCCGCACTTTGAAAATGACGGTTTTTACAAGGCGAAGAGGATCTCCCCATAGGTCGGGAAGGGCCAGAACTCCCTGGCCGTCAGAACCTCCGCCTCGTCTGCCGCGGCGCGAAGCTCCGCCATCTTCGGCAGCAGCCGGTCCCGGATCTCCTCGGCAAGCCCGGTGGTCTCCGTCACGGTGGAGAGGGCCGCCAGCGTCTCGTCCAGCTCTGCGCCGCTTTTCTCGATCTCCTCCGCCAGGGCGGAGAGCTTCTGCACCAG
>JBGUZS010000035.1:0-20971 GCA_045223835.1 Oscillospiraceae bacterium
GAGTTGCGGATTGCCACAACCGGTGACATCGGTCACCGGTTTCGCAATGACCATTTTCGTTGGTCTGGTACTTTGTCTACAGCCTGAGCAGCGGGTTCGCCCCGCTGCTCAGGCTGTCTGTTATACCTCATTTGCCGAGATATCCTTCCGCGATGCTCAGGGCCATGCCCGCCCGATTGGGCGGGAACAGGATGCCTGCATCGAGCATATCCGGTTGTCCGGCGAGCGCAGCGGTACGGTAATTTTCGAAGAAAGCCGCATATTCCCCGGGTGCCAGAGACAGACGCCAGACGGGCGGCGTTTCTCCCTCTCCCGGTCCGTCGGGCTGCGGGACATCCCCGAAAAGCTGAAAGCCCGCCAGGGTCCCGCCCCGCTCCTGAAGATCCGCCTGGATGGCGGCGTACAGCTCCGCCCCGTCGGTGAAACGGGAGGCGTCAGCCACCACCACCCGAGCTTCCGTGATCCAGGCCAGGGCTCGATAAATGGCCCCCTGGTCCTCCCGGGAGACGGTACCCATATCCAGCACAGCATAAAGGTATTTCTGCCGCGCCCGGACCTCCGCCCGCAGCGTGTCGGCTTCATCATTCCGGCCCACCCGCTCCAGAACCGCCGCCACAAAGCCCACGGGGTTTACGATGCGGATATCCATGGTCCTGGTCAATTCGCCGGCGAGCGCATTGCCGGTATTGATTCTTCCGGTTCCGGTATAGGCGGTATCCACGATCATGTTCCGCAGCTCCTTCTGGGTGAGCGTGGGGTCGATGGAAACGGCGATGGCATAGAGGCCCATGGTATAGGGCATGGTCCAGCTCAATCCCCCGGTTGGGCAGTAGAAATACTCCGTGTTTTCAAAGGCGCAGGCCACGGTTCGTCCGGAGGACGGAACATAGACCAGGGTGGGACGGCCTCCGCCCCACTGGTCGATCATCAGGTTTTCCGGATCATTCTTGTCCGCCCAGGGCAGGAAGGTCACCGCCCCGTTCTCTCCGCAGAACCAGACCATGATCCCCGCCTCTTCGCAGGCCTTGGCCGCGGCCCGGAATTCCTCCTCGTGGGCCTCTACGGAGTTGATGTTGTCGGAAAAGCCCACCATGGTGATCTTCTGGCCCTCCGGCAGGGTATCGTTCAGGGCGATTACCCGGTAAAGGGCTTCAGCCTCATGGAGCTGGGCGTCCTGGTCGGAATCATGACCGAAGAAATAGACCTCCGCATCCGGCGCGGTGCCGATGTTTTTCCCTGCCAGAAGGGAAAGGACCGCCGGACCATGCATGCTCAGGGGGTAATCCCCGGAATAATCCCGGTGGATATTCTCCCGGTCATACTCCGGGTGAGGGAGGGCAGGCTGGTCGATATAGGCGATCACCGCGCCTTTCCCCGTGTAGCCATGGGCATGGAGGATATCCACGTTCAGCCCCGGGTCCATTCCCCAGTCGATAAGTCCCTGAGGATCGTAGCCCTCCGGCAGCCCGCCGGGAAAGGCGGTGCCCGTTCCCACCACCAGGGAATAAGCCAGACCGGGATAATGGGAAAGGTCCGCATAAACGGTATCCGGATCGAACCAATACCGTTCCCAGGGCACCGCATCCTCCACAGCGGCGAGCTCGGCCGCCTCCCGCAGCACCGTCAGGGATCGGATCGCCGGCGGCCGCAGAGTCTCGTTGGACGTCCCCTTCTGTCCGCAGGCGGGCAGCAGGCAGAGGAAAAGGGCAAGGATGAGCAGCCCAGCAGCCGATCGCTTCATGCTTCCCCCTCCTTTGCCGCTTCTTCCTCCTCTTTCACCGCTTCTTCCATGGGTACCGGGCCCCGCAGGACCCCTTCCTCCAGCAGCAGGGCGTGGGAGCAGATCGTCTGCAGCTCCGCTGCCGACAGCCCGGAGATCAGCAGGGTCGTTCCCTCCTCCCGAAGGCGGAGCAGCGTTTCGGTGAGGAAGCCCAGGTTCTCCCGGTCGATGCCCGTCAGGGGCTCGTCCAGGATCAGAAGCCTGGGACTCTGCACCAGGGCGCAGGCCAGGGAGTAACGCTTTTCCGCCCCCAGGGACAGGAGCTTCAGCTTCTCCTTTCGGCCAACGTGGTCCCGCTCCGTGAGCCGCAGCTCCTTCCGCAGCTCCTTGATCCGCGCCGGGTCCGGCTTGCCGTAGAGCTCTGCCCGGAGCAGGATATTCCGGAGCACGGTCTGCGTTTCATAGCCGAAGGGGGATTCCAGGGCGAAGCCCGTTTGCCGCCGGGCCCGGCACAATTCTTTCTCATTTGACGAGCCAAAGAGGGATACGCTTCCCTCATCCGGCACCTCCAATCCCGCCAGGATGCGGATCAAAGTGCTTTTCCCCGCCCCGACAGGGCCCGTCAGGGCCGTGGCCGTACCCGCCTCCAGGGAAAAGGACACGTCCTTCAGCACATTCTGCGTCTTGTATCCCTTGGACAGTTGGGATACTTCCAATACGACTTCGCTCATGCTGCAAACCCCCTTTTCCGAAAGTGCAGCCAGCTGACGGCGAAAACCGCAACGAGAAACGCCAGGGTAACGCCGACGGCAACCAGCGGGAGAGACAACAGACCTCTGAAGCAGAACAGGAGGGGGATCCACACCGCCAGGGAAGCGAAAAAGGCGACGATGGGCCGGCGCAGAAGCATGGCGGCCAGGTAGGCCAGGGCAGCGCCGAACAGAACAGCGCACAGCCAGACCAGCTGATCCCCCGGGAAGGCCCCAAAGGGGATGCGAAAACGGGCAAGCTGGAGGAAGGACCCCAGCAGCCACATCACCACGGCACAGCCGAAATACAGCAGGGTGAAGGATAGGAAAACCTGCTTACGGCTGAATCCCGCAGACAGGTACTGTCCGATCCTCCGCTTCCGGAACAGGGGGCACAGCAGGAGCATAGCCAGCCCATCCAGCACGGGAAAGGCAAACAGCACCCCGCTGCCCATAATAAGCTTATAAAGGTAGTCCCAGTTATTCCGGATGACCAAATCATATATATCCCGCAGGTCGGCCTTTTCGGGCAGCTCCCTGGGATCTATCCCATAGGCTCTCGCCACCATCACCGGGTCTGCGCTGGATTTGCCGACCCCGCTCAGCTCGTCATAAGAGGAAAGGTTGGCTGTGTAGCGGTACTCGAATTGCGTATAGGAATACAGGTCGGTAGAATTCCGGATGTCAGCGCTGCAGAACCGGATATACAGGATGAGCAATACCAGGGCAATGATCATCAGGAGCCATTCCGCCTTTATGCGGACGCGGGTGAGACGAAAAACCATAGTTTACACCTCCGATTCAATTAGAATAACATATGTCATTGTCATGGACAGACTTCATTCCAATGGGAGGGATGGGTTCCGGTGCATCGAATCCTCTGTCTGACCTGGAGTCCCTATTCCATTTCACCGACCATATCAATGGGCGTCGGGCCGGTCAGGCTGCCCTCATTCAGCAGCAGGGCCTGAGGGCATAGCTGCCGCAGTCCCTCCGCGCGCTGATCGGAGATGAGCAGGGTGATCCCCTCATCCTGGAGGCGAGTGAGCAGGTCCAGGACCAGGCCGCTGTTCTCCGGGTCCATGCCCGTGAAAGGTTCATCCAGCACCAGGAGCTGCGGTCTGTGCACCAGGGCGGCGGCCAGAGCATAGCGCGCCTTCTCCCCCAGGCCCAGCAGCCTCATGGGCTGGCGGCGGCCGACGTCGTACTTCTGGGTCAGATGCAGATCCCGCCGCAGCTCCCGGAGGTATTCCGCGTCCGACCGACCGTACAGCCCTGCTCGGATGCGCAGATTCCGATGCGCCGGCAGGTGCTCATAGCACACGGGGGAATCCACCAGGAAGCCCGCCTTCTGACGGGCCAGGCGCAGCTCCCTGCCGTTCCCGGACCCGAAGAGAGATACGCTTCCCTCCTCCGGCACCGCCATTCCCGCAAGAACACGGATGAGGGTCGTCTTCCCCGCTCCCTTCGGCCCCAGCAGGGCTGCGGCGTCGCCCGCCATCAGGGTGAAGGAAACGTCCTTCAGCACCTCCCGCTTCCCGTAAATCTTCCGCAGGTGCTCCACCTGCAAGACATATTCTGCCATCATGCCACCGTCCGTTTCCGGAAACAGAGCCAGCCCACCGCCAGGGAGACAACCAGGATGCCCAGGGCAATGCGGTTCCCTGTCTCCACGCTGCTCAGGTCCTGACAGAAGGCAGCGAACCAAGCATCTGGTCCCCCCATGTCGCTCCCGCGCGTGATCGATACCGGAATGGCGGGGATATAGGCTTTCAGGATACTCAGCAGAGTGCAGCCCCCCAGACTGGCGATGGCAGCAGGCAGCGGTTTTTCCAGAAGAAAAGAGGCCATATATACCAGGGCGGCCCGGACCAGGACGGCATACAGCCAGGCTTTCTGCAGGGTCATGCGGATATACCGCTCCTCCGGGGCGAAGCGCACCTGAAACAGGGCCATGAGGACCCGGGAGGAGAGGAACCACGCCAGGATCACCGCGCCGTAGTAAACCAGGGTCAGGGACAGGAATATCCTTCCCCGGCTCACCCCCGCGCCGAGGAGGGGCCCCAGCCGCCGCCGGGCGAAGAGTCCGCTGATCAGCAGCACCCCCAGGAGCGCGGCCGCGATCCAGGCAAGGTTTTCGGTGCCGTCCACGATGGCGGTATAGAAGGCGCCGCGGCTTTCCTGCAGAGTGATCCGGAAGCTTTCCCAGGTATCCGCGCCCCGCTCCGCATCAATAGAAAGCGATACCGCGTTATTATTCTTCCGATCGTGCACCATGTTGAAATAGGCATATTTTCCCCCCGGGGGAGCATTGAACCAGCCGCCCCAGATGAGGATCAGGGAGACGAGAACGAGCCCCAGCAGGAACCGGGCCCACTCCGCCTGCAGCCGGTAACGGGTCAAACGAAAGAACATACCGTTTCCTCCCCTTTCATTCCGTCGGACGGGTCTCGAACAGCGCCATGCCCAGGCCGTACAGGATCCAGGCATTGGCATTCCGGTTGTAGGTCAGCCAGGCAGCCGGCAGGTCAGCCATGCGCTGCCGGTACTCCTCCCTGTCCTCCGTCCAGCCCACAGACTGGGCGAACTCCGCCGCCCGGTCGCACAGGGAGTCCCCCAGGATGGTCTTTCCATCCACGGGAGCGATGCTCCGGCCTCTCTCCCCGGATTCCGGAAGCGTCCTCCAACCCTCCAGGATCTCGCCTTCCAGAAACAGCTCGAAGCCGTGATCCAGCTCTTCCTCCGTGGGGCAGACCATAATGCAGTAGAGCACCTGCTCTTCCCCTGCCCCGGAGAAGGGAGAAAGGAAAAAGGAATAGTTCAGTTCCCGCTCCGCCCCATACAGCATACGTCGGAGGGAGACGGTGGAGGTCAGCTCTTCCTTCCGATACTGGAGATCCTTCGCCTCCCGGAAAAACCCCTCCGCTTCCAGTTCCCAGAAGGTGGCTCCGAAGCGGCCCAGGTCCGGCTGGAGCGCTTTCAGATAGGCGTCCATGGTTTCATACCCCAGAGGAATGGGATCGGCGGTCTCCGCCATGGGCGCGCCCTTGGCCAGAGGCGCGGCAGTCCCGCAAAGCAGGATGCACAGGACAAGAAAAATAGGGAGAAAGCGGCTTTCCCTGCCCTCCCGGCGGCGGGCGATCCGGCCGATGCGGCGGCAGAGGCTCCCCCGTCTTCCCCCGAAATTCGTTCTGGGCAGCGGGGAGAGAAGGCCGTTCATTCCGCCCTCGGAATACAGGACCGACGTATATTCCCGGGCTTCGATTAGTCCCGTATCCAGCACCATCTCGTCGCAGAGCTCCTCGCAGTCCTGCCGGACCAGAGGAAGGCAGAGCCATACCACGGGATTGAACCAATACACGGCGGAGAGCAGCCGCAGCAGGAGGCCCAGCCAGAGATGCCGCGACCTCTGGTGCATCAGCTCATGGAGCATGATGGGCGCGGCCGCTTCCTTCCGCCGTTCCACCGGCAGGACCAGAGTGGTCCGCAGAAGGCCCCCCAGCATCCCCGCGCTGCCCCAGGCCATGCGCAGACTGCCGTCGATCCCCGTAAGCTGCCGGAGACGCAGGAGCTCGCTGCGAGTCTCCGGGTCCGTACAGAGGGGCAGGCCGCTCATGGCTTTCGCCCCGATTCCGTAGAGAAGGAAATGGAACAGAAGCACCGCCGCCGCCCCGGTAAGCCAGATCCGCAGGAGCCAGGGGCGGAGCCCGCCTTCCCCCTCCCGCTCTCCGGTCACGGGAACCGGACCGATCTCCCCGGCCTCCTCCGATCCGACGGCCCGGTGGACATCCGACAAATACGCTCCGCCGGAAACGGTCTCCGGCAAAAGGTTGATCAGGCTGGTGGGACTGGGGGGCGTAAAGGGCAGGAGCAGGCGCAGCAGCAGGGGCAGCCACAGGAGATACTTGCCCCGGGCGGATAGCCATCTGCCGAAAAGCAGGCGGACCAGCAGGATCAGCGCCGCCGTCAGCCAGGAGCCCAGGGTGATCTCCCAGAGCAGAGCCAGACGCATAAGTCTTCCCCCTTTTCCTCAATTCGTTCCCGGATACCGGACGAATCCGGCTTTCTTCGCCGCCGTGTACGCTTCAAACCAGGCTTCTGTATATCTTCTTCCATCGGTAAGCGCTGGTTCCGACCCGGATCACCTCTCCGCTCACATAAACGGTCAGCAGTCTGTTCCCTTCCCGGTCCAGATAAGTGAGGGAATAATCCGCACGGAGCGGGAGGATCCGGGGCACATAATCCCCCTTGATTCGGGAAAACATCCCGACCAATCCGTTGATCTCCCTGGCATAGTCAGGCCGGTCCAGAGACCAGGTCATCCCCGCGCCGGTCCCGCCGTATATGGTGCAGGCCACCGAATCAACCCGGTCAGCCTTCAGGGTGGTCAGCTGGTTCAGATCAGCGTACGCTTTTCCCGCGAAGGCGGCAAAAACCACGACCGACAGAAGAATCACGGTCAGCGCCTTTCGGAGGCTCCTTCCCGCAGCGCGGCGCGTTTGGCTTTCCATCGGAAACTCCTTCCTTTTGTCAACAGCGTTCCGTTCCCCACGCGCTATTCCACCGGTCTCGTCTCATACAGGGCGATCCCCATACCCAGAAAGCGCCATGGACTTAACATATTGTCGCTGAGCATGCCGCAGAGGTGCCAGCCCTGAACAAGGCCCTGGCCTTCCTCAATATCGCGGGCCATTCCGGACTCTACCAGGCGGGCTGCCAGGATCTCCGCATCCTCCGGGCTGAGGCAGTCCCCCAGGGTGACCGGACTGCACCGCACCTCGTAGCTGCGTTGGTAGGGATGAGCCGCAAGCAGGGAAAAGTGCGCTTCCAGCTCGTCATCCCGGTCCATCTGATCCAGGAGCCCCCATTCGGGTGCGGTGTCCAGGTGGAACAGGTCATCATAATCCCCGGAATAGCGAGCGTGGCATCCCTCCAGCTCCGGACTGCTGAGGAGCAGTTCTGCGCCAAGATCCCGGGCCTTCCATTCGTTATCCTGGTTGAGGGGCGGAATGGGCGTCTGGATCTCCGTAAGCACCGCCTTTCCCCCGATCCCCGTAAACAGGGTAGGGCGGAAGACCATATACACGGTGTGTTCTTCTCCCGCCAGCTTACGCCGGAGGGAAAGGACCAACTTGGCCGGCGTAGTCTGGAGCCAGACTCCCTCCTCCGCCGCAAGGTATCCCGCTGCCACCAGCTCATCATAGGTCATCCCGAAGGCTCCCAGGCTTGGCTGGAGCGCCTGGATATAACTGTCTGCATCGGGATAGCCTACCTGGGCAGGGATGCTCCGATCGAAGCCGTAGCTCCTCCCGGTAACCGGAGATAAAACAGCCAGGAACAGGATCACCACGGCCAGAAGGGCAGTCTGGAATACAGGTTTTTGCCGCCGTCCCGGGTATTTCCGGATGTCCCGGATACGCTTCCGCACCCCTGCCGCCCCGAACCGGGCCAGCGGCATGGGATCCGGGCTGCCCCGGAGCTCATACTCCTCCAGCAGGGTTCGGGAATAGACCTCGGGGGCTATCAGCCGGGTATCCAATACGCGCTGGTCGCAGGCCAATTCCTCATCCCGACGGAAAAGCCAGAAGCAGAACCACACCGCCGGATCGAACCAGTACAAAGCGCAGAACAGGCGATACAGAAGGGTCAGCCAAATATCTCCGCCCTGATAGTGCATCATCTCATGGAGCAGGATGGGCGCTGCTCCTTCTCCGACACGCTCCGCCGGGATCACCAGAGTCGGATGGAAGAATCCCCCCAGCATCCCCTCGTTCCCCCGAACCAGCCGGGGATTGAAACCGGGCCGGCACAGCTGCTTCAGCTTCAGATATTCCCGCTCCGTCTCCAGGTCGCCGCAGGGGGGCAGAGACCTCAGCTTCCGCAAAGCCAGAAGATAGAGAATGAGATAGGCCAGGAACACCGCTCCCGCACCTGCCAGCCAGATGATCCGTACCGCAGGCCAAAGTCCGGCGAGCTTACGCTCCGCCGCGGATTCCGCAGGCAGTTCGGACTCCCCTTCCTCTCTCTCCTCCGGGACCAGCCAGGTCACCGTCGTCTCCGCATCCGGTATATAGCGCATCAGGGTCACCGGACTCTCCAAATGGAGTCGGACAGGCAGGAGCTGAAAGGGGATGAGCCGCAGGAGCAGCAGCAGCCAGAGAAGCGCCTTGCCCCAGGAGGTAAGCCATTTGCCAAAGATCTGCCGCACCAGCAGGATCAGCGCCGCCGTCAGCCAGGAGCCCAGGGTGATCTCCCAGAGCAGATCCAGGCCCATCTCACTCCTCCTCGTCCATCTGCCTCAGTATGGCCTCGATCTCCCTCCGGTCCTTCTCGCTGAGCTTTCCGCTCCCGGTAAAGGCGGCGAAGAGCTTGGAAAAGTTCCCTTCGAACACCCGGTTCACAAAGGACCGGGTCTCCTGCCGGACGCACTCCTCCTCCGACGCGATGGGATAATAGCGGAAGTACCGGTCCTGGGTCTCCGCCCCGATGGCGCCCTTATCCAGAAGGCGGACCACCAGGCTGCGGACCATGTTCCCGCTCCAGCCCGTTTCCT
Source organism: Oscillospiraceae bacterium (assembly GCA_045223835.1). GTDB lineage: Bacteria > Bacillota > Clostridia > Oscillospirales > Oscillospiraceae > UBA1774. The sequence goes on from JBGUZS010000035.1 coordinate 9,023, forward strand.
CCTGCAGCATCCCCTGGATCTCCTTGATCTCCAGGGGGGACTGCTTCCACAGGCAGCGGAGCACAAGCCACTCCGAATCTGAAATACGCCAATTCTTTTCCATATTTTCCTCCAACAATAACAATCGTCATTTTTAATTCGAGAATAACATACGTCATTCGTGATGTCAAGAGATAATCATGGGATAGGAAAAAGCCCTGCGCCGGTTGGCGCAGGGCTCAGCGTGTCGACAAACCCCGTTTTGACATCGCGAGGAGCAAAGCGACGTGGCGATCCGTTCTCTCGTCCCCTTGGTTATGTTAAAAATATAAGGACGGGAGTTACGGATTGCCACAACCGGTGACATCGGTCACCGGTTTCGCAATGACCTTTTTCGTTGGTCTGGTACTTTGTCTACAGTCTGAGCGTGTCGACTTTGTCGGCACGCTCAGGGGAGGCCGTTTCCGACGGCCTCCCCTCCTCCGTTCAGATGACGCCCTTTTCTTTCAGCTCCGCCATCTCGGCGTCTGTGAGACCCAGGAGGCCCTGGTAGACCTTCCCGTTATGCTCCCCCAGCTTCGGGGAACACTTGTATTCCAGGTCGTTGCCGCTCATCTTTGGGGCGAAGCCCGGCACCACCAGCTTTCCCCGCTCCGGATGGTCGATCTCCACCATGGTGCCCCGGCTCCGCAGGTAGGGGTCGTTCGTCAGGTCGTCCATATCCAGCACCGCCCCGGCGGGGATATCCGCCCGGCACAGGATATCCATCGCCTCCTGCTTGGTATGCCGGCCGGTCCACTCCGCGATCAGGGCGTCCAGCTCCTCCCGCACCAGGTACCGGGACTGGGGCGTCTTCATCCGGGGATCCTCCAGCAGCTCCTCGTGGCCGATGATTTTGCAGAGGCGCTCGAACTGGGTGCTGCCGGGGTGCCGGGAGCAGTAAATATGCAGATAGTCGTTATACCCGAAGGGCTTGCAGGGGTACATCCCCGCGGGGGCCACGTTCTCCATGGGCATGCCGTTGCCCACCCGTTTGGGGGTCTTGCCCCCGCCCAGGTAGTAGGGCTCCCAGTTGGCCCGGCCGAAGCAGACGCAGGTATCCTGCATATCCACCTCGATGCGCTGCCCCTCTCCCGTGTGCTCCCGCTGGAACAGGGCGGCGCAGATGCTGATGGCGGTCATGTAGCCCATGCCCGAATCCCCCACGTTCACCCCGGGCTGACAGGGGATCCCGTCGGCGAAGCCCGTCATGGCGGGCACGCCGCCCACGGCCTGGCCGATGGGGGCGAAGGCGGGATAGTCCGCATAGGGCCCATCCATGCCGAAGCCCTTCAGCTGGGTATAGATCAGCCGGGGATTGATCTCCTTCAGCACCTCATAGCCCAGGCCCAGGCGCTCCACGGAGCCGGGGCCCATATTCTCCACGAATACGTCTGCCTCCGCCGCCAGCCGCTTCAGCAGGGCCAGGCCCTCGGGGGTCTTTGCGTTGCAGGTGATGGATTCCTTGTTCATATTCAGCAGGATGAAGCCGAAGCCGTCCTGATCCGGGGAGACGAAGCTGTATCTGCCCTGCTCCCCCTTCACCGGGCGTTCCACCTTCCAGACCTCCGCGCCCATCCAGGCCAGGGTCTCCGTACACACGGTGCCCGCCTCGAACTGGGTCATGTCCAGCACCTTGATTCCCGTCAGGGGTCCCGTTCCGCTCATGCTTCCTTCCCTCCTATGATCCGTTCCTCAATGAACCGGCCCACCAGCCCGGTCATGTTTTCCCGATTCCATTTCCGGTCGTCCACCGGGTCTCCCCGGAAGAGCAGCACGGGGATCCCCGCCTTCTCCAGGGCTTTCACGATGAAGCCGGAGCCCTCCACCGCCTGCATGCAGTTGGCGGGGGCCATGTACACCACGCCGTCGATGCGGTTGTTCTTCGCCTCCCGCACGAACCAGCCGCTGTTCCAGGGGGGCATATGGAGAAAATCCTCCATGCCGATATACCGGGCGGCCAGGGCCCGGAGGGGGTCCTTCTCGAAGCCCTCCCGGATATAGGCGTCCGCCCCCATGGCCAGGTACATGCTCCAGACGAAGGCGGCGCCGTACTTCTGCTCAAAGTTCTGATAGAAGGCGAAATCGTGCCACAGGCCCCGGCCCAGCCACATGAGCCGGTATTTCTCATTGGGCACCGCCGCATGGCCGGCGTCCGCCAGAGCCTTGATCTCCTCGTACATCCGCCGGGCGTGGCCCGCCGCCCATTCCGTGCCCCGCTGCCACTGGGCCTGCATGGTGGCGTTGATGGTGTCCACCACCGTCACGGGGGCCTTGGGAGCCGCGGCGATCAGGTCCCGGGTCCTCCGGTACCATCCCTCCTGCTCGTTGATGAGGGCCATGACCCGAATGAGCCGGTCATAGTCGAAGGTCCGCCCGGTCTTCCGCTCCAGCCAGGCGATAAGCTCCTTCAGCTCCTCCACCGCCAGGTCCAGCCGGTCGGCGTCATACAGCTCCTCCCACCGGTCCGCAGCCAGGTCCCACCAGTTTTCCGGCACGGTGCGGGGCAGGGTATTCTCCATCATATACAGCTCCGCCCCATAGTTCTTGGCGAAAAGGCCGAAGATCTTTCCCTGGCAGTCGCAGGTGAGGCGGGTCACCGCCATGGTGGGCCGGGGCAGACCGCCCCAGGGGCCCAGCTGCGCATCCTCGGGATCCAGGCTCTCCCCCAGCACGGCGGAGCAGTAGGAGCACAGGTCGTCCCGGTAGCCCGCCTCCCTCAGGAAGTTTACATAACGCGGCGTCATCCGCTTGGCGGAGCAGATGGCCGCCCACCACTGGTTCACACAGAAGGGAATGTCCATGGCCCGGAAGATCTCCATGGGCACGTCCGCATTCAGGTAGGCGAAATCCTCCCCGGCCTTCACCCGGTCGTGGAGGGAGCGGAACCATTCCTTCTGATAGGCCCCGGATTCCTGGGCCGCCTTCAGGGTCTTCACCGCCCTGCGTTCCTCAGCCATTGGCCGCCCCTCCCTTCAATTCCTCAACAAATGCCGCCAGCCTTGCCGGAAGCGTCTCCTCCTTCTCCGCCGGGTAAGGGAGTTTGCAGAACTCCGCCCCCCGGATGCCCTCGGCCTCCAGCGCCCGCTTCTGCTCCGGGAAATCCCAGCTGGCGGCCTCCTCAAACTGATCCATGCACACCGCAACGCCCTGGGCCCGGGCTTCCAGGGCCTGGCATACCAGGGCCTCCACCCGCCGGTCCACGGTGGCCTTCTTCGGGGAGGGGACGCGGCAGGTATACCGGGTCACCACCGCCTCCTCCGGCGGGCTCTCCGGATCCGTGAGGCGCATATAGTACCGCATGCCGCAGTCCTGCTCCTCCCCCACGATCACCGCCCCGGCGCCCTCCAGGCAGGAGTACACCGTCAGGTTATACTGCTCCGTGCCGCTGAAAAACAGCCGGGGGCCGGGGAGCTCCGGCCAGGCCGCCGCGGCGTCCGCAAGGTCGTTCACCAGGTCCCGGTGCCGGGCCCGGTCCATGTAGAAGCCCGCCCCGGCGATGACCAGGGCCTCCGACCCGCTCACCCGGGGCCGTTCCGCCTGGCGCAGAGCATAAATGCGTCCCATGGCGGAGCGCTGGCCGTTCAGCACATGGATGGCCTCCCGGATATCTGCGTCCGTGACGGGTCTTTCCGCCCATTCCTCCGCCTTTTTCCTGAACTCCGCCGCCCGGGCCTCGTTATACAGCCGGAATTTCCGGGAAGGGGTAAAGAGCCAGTCCAGAAATGCCGTATCCGGCACCGGCACATCCGGCTCTGTGCGCCGCAGCTCCCGGAGATAGAGGTGGGCGCGCACCAGCACATCCGTGGAGTTGGATACGGCGAGATAATCCCAGGGCTTCTCCCCCGGGCGCACGATGCGGTCGAACTGGCTCCGCACCATGGGGTCGAAGCAGGCCTCCAGGTACCTGTCCGCCCAGGCCAGATCGCTTTTTGGGTCCGGGGCGATGCGGATGGGCAGCAGGCTGCCGGCCAGCAGGTATTCCTCCGGCACGTCCGCCCCCAGGCAGCCCACCACCCTGCCCCCTGCGGCCCGATGGGCGGCGGCCGCCTGATTCCCCCGGTCCAGCCAGACCCGGTACAGCTCCAGAAACGCCGGGTTTTCCAGGGCGCATTCCCGCAGCATAGGCTTTCCTCCTTTTCCGTTTTCTCCTTTTATTTATAGTATACCGCAGATCCCGGCAAACGGAAAGGGGGAATCCGAAAACCTTCGGCATTGACAGAGACCCCGCCCAGGCGCTACCATAGGAAAAAATGCGGGAGGTATGGGCATGGCGTCGGGGGATCTCACCCTGGTATTCGGCGGGGATACCAGCATCGGCTTAAACTGCGAATGGATGTTCCGGGGCGTGGACCCGCTTCTGGCCTCCGCGGACCTGCGGATGCTCCAGCTGGAGGAGCCCTTCGTGGCCCGGGAGACGGAGGCGGCGGGGCCGGACCGGACCACCGCGGCCCTGACCCCCCTGAAGGGGCGGATCGACCTGGTCACCCTCTCCGGGAACCACTTCTACGACCTGGGAGAGGACGGGGTGCGGGACACCCTGGACTGGTGCCGCCGGAACGGCGTCGCCGCCTGCGGCGGCGGCCTGACCCTGGGGGAGGCGGAGAAGCCCGCCTTCGTGGAGAAGGACGGGGTGCGGGTGGGGGTCCTGGCCTGGAACGCCGTGGGGCCAAAGCTCAGCTTCGCCTCGGAGACCCGGGGCGGCACATCTTATGTAAACTTCACCCGGGCCTACGTCCCCCTGGAGGAGGAAGACTCCGGGCGGCTGGAAAACGATATCTGGTCCCTGAAGAAGCCCTTCCGGCTGGAGGGGGAGTTCCTGGGCCGGAATTTTCCGGATCCGGCGAGCCTGGACCGGATGGCGGCGCACATCGCCGGGGCGAAGGCGGAGTGCGACGTCCTCATCGCCTATTTCCACAAGGGCTACGTCCACCAGGCGGCCCGGCTGGGGGATTACGAAAGGCTCATCAGCCACATGGCCGTGGATAACGGCGCGGATACGGTGATCGGCACCCACTCCCACCTGCTGCACGGGGTGGAGCTGTATAAGGGCCGGGCCATCTACCACGGCCTCAACAATTTCATCATGTATACCCCTCAGCTTTCCCCCCTGTACAAGGGTCAGGTGAAGGACACCGCCACCAGCCATAACGCGGAATGGGTGAAGAAGCGGGTGGAGCGCTTCGGCTTCGTGCCGGATCCGGAGTATCCCACCTACCCCTTTCACCCGGACAGCGTCCACTGCGCCTGCGCCAAGCTCGTCATCCGGGGGGGAAGGATCGCGGCGTATCGCCTTGTCCCCATGCTGGTGGAGAAGGACGGCGCCCCCCGCGTCCACGGCTGCGACGAAAAGGGCCGGGCCACGGCGGATTACCTCCGGCGGATCACCGCCGAAGCCGGGCTCAACGCCCGCCTGCGCTGGGACGGGGACGAGCTGATGATCGAATGAAGCCCGCTGCGCCGGTGCCCCGAACCGCGCCGGAGCCTTTGCTGCAAATTTTTCCTTGCAATATGCAGTATCGTGTGGTATACTCCAAATGTTAGTAGAGTAGGTATGGACAGAGTGGGTCGATCCCCACTCTTTTTTCTGGCCCCTGTGGCCCTTGTCGGAGGTACGCATGAAGATCACGGAGCTGGTGGCAAGCCTGGCGGCGGAGCCTGCGGCGGCGGTCGGCTGCTTCGTCTGGGACGTGGAATTCGTCAAGGAGGGCGGCGAGCGCTACCTCCGGGTGAGCATCGATAATGACGACGCCCAGGTGGACATCGACCAGTGCGAAGCGGTGAGCAAGGCGCTGGATGCGAAGCTGGATGAGCTGGATCCCATCCAGGAATCCTATATCCTGGAGGTCTGCTCCGCCGGGGCGGAGCGGGCGCTGAAGCGGCCGGAGGATTTCGCCCGGTTCCTGGGCAGCCCGGTCACCGTCAAGCTGTACAGCGCCAAAAACGGGCGCAAGGAGTATCCCGGGATCCTGAAGGCCTGGGAGGAGGGGGACGTGGTGCTGGAGGACGGCGCCCGCTTCCGGAAGAACGAAGTGGCGCAGGTCCGCCTGCGGGTGACCTTTTCGTAAGCAAAAGAAAGGAACGACGAAGCATGGACAGCGAATTCTTCCTGGCTCTGGACGAGATCGAGCGGGACAAGGGCATCTCCAGGGACTATATGCTGGAGAAGATCAACCAGGCCCTCACCACCGCGGTGAAGAAGGATAATCCCGCCGCGGCGGACGGCGTCGTGGTGGAGACCGACGTGGAAAAGCGGAAGGTCCGCATTTATATCGAAAAGACCGTGGTGGAGGAGGTCACAAACCCCGAGCTGGAGCTGACCCTGGAGCAGGGCCGGAAGCTGGACCCCAGGGCGGAGCTGGGCACCAAGATCCCGGTGGATATGGAGACCAAGAAGTTCGGCCGCATCGCCGCCCAGGCGGCGAAGCAGGTGATCATCCAGGGCATCCGGGAAGCGGAGCGGGGCATGGTATTCGACCGCTTCGCCTCCAAGGAGCATGAGGTCCTCACGGGGCTGGTGAGCCGTATCGACCCCAAGACCGGCAACGTCTATGTGAAGCTCAGCACCGCCAGCGGCATGACGGAGGGCGTCATGCCCCAGACCGAGCGGATCAAGGGCGAGCTGATCCGGGAGGGGGACCACCTGAAGGTGTATGTGGTGGAGGTCCGCCGACCCACCCGGGGACCCCAGGTGATGGTGAGCCGCACCCACCCCGGCCTGGTGAAGCGCCTCTTCGAGCAGGAGGTACCCGAGATCGCCGACGGCATCGTGGAGATCCGCAGCATCGCCCGGGAGGCGGGCACCCGCAGCAAGATCGCCGTCTGGAGCTCGGATCCCCAGGTGGATCCTATCGGCTCCTGCGTGGGCCCCAGGAGCGGCCGGGTCAACGCCGTGGTGGAGGAGCTCCGGGGGGAGAAGATCGACATCGTGAAATGGAGCGAGAACACGGAGGACTTCGTCGCCGCCGCTCTGGCTCCCGCGGAGGTGTACAGCGTCTCCCGGCTGGAGAACGACCACAGCTTCCGGGCCGTGGTGCCGGATAATCAGCTCAGCCTGGCCATCGGCAAGGAGGGGAAGAACGCCCGCCTGGCCGCCAAGCTCACCGGCTGCCGCATCGATATCCGCCCCGCCTCGGAGATGATGGAGCACAGCCGCATCAGCATCGACCTGGATAAGCTGGATCTGACTCCGGAGGAGGATCCGGAGCCCGTGGAAGAAGAAGAATAAACGGAGCTGGGAGGAAGCAGACAGTATGCCGAAGCATGTGCCGCTGCGTCAATGCCTGGGCTGCCGGGAACACAGGCCCAAGCGGGAGCTGGTGCGGGTGGTCCGCACCCCCGAGGGGGAGCTGCGCCTGGACCGGACGGGGAAGCTCTCCGGCCGGGGGGCCTACCTGTGCACCCGGCCCGACTGCTTCCGGAAGGCGAAGAAATCCAAGGCTCTGGACCGGGCGCTGAACGTCAGCGTGCCGGAGGAGCTTTACGATAAGCTGGCCGCGGAGCTGGCGTCCCTGCCCCCGCCGCCGGAGGAGGTGACCGGGGATGGATAAGGCCCTGAGCTTTCTGGGGCTCTGCCGCAGGGCAGGCAAGCTCCTGATCGGGGAGGACGGCGTCTCCGGCGCCGCCCGGAGCGGGCAGGCCGTCCTGCTCATGGTGGCCTCGGACACCGCGGACAATACGAGGAAGAAGGCGGGGAACCTGAGCCGCTGGTACGGGATCCCCATGATCGCGCTCCCCTGGGACAAGGATACCCTGGGCGAGCTGCTGGATAAGCGGGTCTGCGCCATCCTGGCGCTGACGGACAAGGGCCTTGCAGCCGCCCTGCAGAAAAAGCTGGCCGCCCTGCCCGGGCGGGACGGGGAGACTGCGGCGGACAGAACCGGGAAAGGGAGGACAGAGCAATGATCAAATACCGCGTGCATGAGGTCGCCAAGGATTTCGGCACCACGTATAAGGCGCTGGCGGAGATCCTGACCAAGTACTCCGAGACGCCCAAAAACCACATGCAGGTGCTGACGGACCGGGAGCTGAACATCATCTTTGATTATCTGACCTTCCATAACCAGGTGGCCAGTCTGGACGAGATCTATGCCGAAGGCCGCCCCCCTCAGCCCAAGGCCCCGGAGAAAGCCCCCGAGCCGGTCCAGCCGGCTCCGGAGAAGGGCCCGGAGAAGGCCCCGGAGGCGGCGAAGCCTCAGCCCCAGAAGCCGGCGCCCGCCCAGGGCCAGAAGCCGGTCCAGCCGGCGGCCCAGGGCCAGAAGCCGCCCCAGCCCCAGCAGCCGGGCAGCAAGCCGCAGCCGGCGGCAAAGCAGCCTCAGCCGGCGGCGAAGCAGCCCCAGCCCGGGCAGAAGCCCGCGCAGCCTCAGCCTCAGACCCAGGCCCAGGGACAGGGCGGCAAGCCCCAGCAGGGCCAGCCCTCCTCCCGGGTGCCCCAGAAGCGGGTCATCGATACCCGCAGCACGACGCTGAATACCGCGAAATACGACGAGCGGCTGGATAAATTCGTGCCGGAGAAGCTCCAGAACGCCCGGCAGGGCAAGGAGAAGATCGGCGGCCGGAAGGATAAGCGCCCCGGCGCCAATGCCGCAGCCTCCGGCGCCAAGCGGCGGCAGGAGCAGCGCGCCCAGATGCAGAAGCTCCAGCTGGAGATCGCCAAAAAGGCCCCGGTGAAGGTCACCATCCCCGATGAGATCAGCGTGGGCGAGCTGGCCAGCCGCATGAAGAAGACCGGCGCGGAGGTGGTGCGCACCCTCATCAAGATGAAGGTCATGGCCTCCCTCTCCGATGTGATCGATTACGATACCGCCGCCCTGGTGGCCATGGAGCTGGGCTGCAAGGTGGAGCACGAGGTCGTTGTCTCCATTGAGGAACAGCTCATCGACGACCGGGAGGATACGGCGGAAGAGCTGAAGCCCCGCAGCCCCGTGGTGGTGGTCATGGGCCACGTGGACCACGGCAAGACCTCCCTGCTGGATAAGATCCGCCACGCCCACGTGGCGGAGGGGGAGGCCGGCGGCATCACCCAGGCCATCGGCGCCTATCAGGTGGAGATCAACGGAAAGACGATCACCTTCCTGGATACCCCCGGCCACGAGGCCTTTACCTCCATGCGGGCCCGGGGCGCCATGGTGACGGATATCGCCATCCTGGTGGTGGCGGCGGACGACGGCATCATGCCCCAGACTGTCGAGGCCATCAACCACGCCCGGGCGGCCAACATCCCCATCGTAGTGGCCATCAACAAAATGGATAAGCCGGGAGCCAATCCCGAGCTCATCAAGCAGCAGCTCACCAAGTACGACCTGCTCAGCGAGGAGTGGGGCGGCGATACCATCATCTGCGAGGTATCCGCCCGCACGGGACAGGGCATCGACAATCTTCTGGAGATGGTCGCCCTGAGCGCCGAGATGCGGGAGCTGAAGGCGAATCCGGACCGGGCTGCCCGGGGCACCGTGATCGAGGCCCGGCTGGATAAGGGCCGCGGCCCCGTGGCCACGGTCCTGGTGCAGAACGGCACCCTCCGCTCCGGCGACGTGGTGATCGCGGGCACCGCCGTGGGCCGCATCCGGACCATGGTTGGGGACAAGGGCCAGCGGCTCACCGAGGCGGGCCCCAGCGTTCCCGTGGAGGTCACGGGCCTCAGCGAGGCGCCGGAGGCCGGCGACGTGTTCAACGTGGTGGCGGACGAGCGCATGGCCCGGGTCCTGGTGGAGCAGCGGAAGGAAGAGAAGAAGAAGGCCAGCACCGGCGGCGAACGGAAGGTCACCCTGAACGACCTCTTCGCCCAGATCAAGGAAGGGGAGCTGAAGGAGCTCACCCTCATCGTGAAGGGCGATGTGCAGGGCTCCGTGGAGGCGGTGAAATCCAGCCTGGAGAAGCTCAGCAACGAGGAAGTCCGGGTGCGGGTCATCCATGGCGCCGTGGGCGCCATCAACGAGAGCGACGTCATGCTGGCGGCCACCAGCAACGCCATCATCGTGGGCTTCAACGTCCGGCCCGAGGCCGCCGCCCGGGACAGCGCCGCCCGCAGCGGCGTGGATATCCGCCTGTACCGCATCATCTATGAATGCATCGCGGAGATCGAAGCCGCCATCAAGGGCATGCTCGCCCCCAAGTTCCAGGAAAGCCTGATCGGCCATGCCCAGGTGCGGCAGCTCTACCATGTATCCAAGGTGGGCACCATCGCGGGCTGCTATGTGCAGGACGGGAAGATCACCCGGAACGCCGGCGTGCGGGTGGTGCGGGACGGCATCGTGGTCTTCGAAGGGGAGCTGGCCTCCCTGCGCCGGTTCAAAGACGACGTGAAGGAGGTCGCCGAGGGCTACGAATGCGGCATGAGCATCGAGCGCTTCAACGACCTGAAGGAAGGGGACATCCTGGAAGCCTTCGTCATGGAACAAATTTAAGATCCGATTCGTCGGAATACAGAGGGAAGAGCGAGGGAGGAAGCCCCTCTCTCTTCCCTTTTCGGTCTTTAACCGGATAAAGGAGCAAAAAGGAGGAATTTGCATGAAAAAGACCGTTCTGGGCATATCATTGGGAATCATTCTGGCCTGTGCCGTGTTCGCCGGTTTCCTCTATGCCAACCATGATATCGGCATGCCTTCTTCCCGGCTGGAAGCGGATATCCGCTCCTCCCCGAAAATCGCGGCGGATTGGTCCGTCGACGGATGCGTTTCCGATACCATGGCCGCCTATATCTCCTATCCCCAGGACAGGAGGGACCACAGCTTTTCCGTCTACGTGAACCGTCCCGGGCTCTCCTTCGGCTATTTCTTCCGGGGCGGCGGAAATCTTTCCGGTGTGGACCGGGGAATCCTGGCGTATACCGTTGAAGGGTATTCGGAACGCGCATTCATTTCCATGAATCAGCAGAAGGTGTGCCGATTGGAGATCAACGACGGCAATTCCGTTCAGGTGACGGAGCTGGACAGCGGAAAGCCCTTTGCCCTTGTTCTTCCCGTAAATGCCGGAATTGTTACGTTTTACGATGTGAACGGAAATACGGTGGAATACTGGACTAACCCGCTCTGACCGCCTGCCGCCATTCGCGCCTCTGAATGATTTCGTGCTTCCGGGGCCGCGCACTCGGGCTTCCCCTGGGGGAAGCTGGCGCGGAGCGCCTGATGAGGGACATTTTCTGTGACCGAACCATAGCGGCAACTCACCTTGGGCAAAGGAAACAGACATGCAAAATCTGAGCAACAGCCATCTCACCCCATTCGCCAAATCGCTGCGCAGGAATATGACGAAAGAGGAACGGAAGCTCTGGTACAACTTTCTGAAACTCCTTCCGGTCACTGTGAATCGGCAAAAGGTCATCGGCAATTCCATCGTTGATTTCTGTATTTATTCGGCAAAACTAGTAATCGAACTGGACGGGGATCAGCACGGAGAGCCGGAAGGTCTGGCCAAGGATGCGGACCGGGACGCCTGGCTGGCAGAACAGGGTTTTACCGTGCTGCGATATGGCAATTTTGCCATAAATTCCGCTTTCGAAGAGGTCTGTCGGGATATCCTGGCGCATTTGCCGGGGGTTGCCGCTCCGGTGATCGAATAACCGCGATACATTCCCTCATCCGCCCCTGCGGGGCACCTTCCCCCGAGGGAAGGCAGACCGCGCGGCGGGGACGAAAGACGGGAACTCGGGGAACTATGTGAGACGGGGCAGCGACGCGCACCCTGGCTTCCCCTGGGGGAAGCTGGCGCGAAGCGCCTGATGAGGGACTCTCACCCCGCCGAGCGGACTGTTTCCCCCTTGGAGGATGCCAGGGTGCGAATCGTTACGCTCTTTCTGGCGCTCCGCGCCAGCGCCCGCCATGCGGGCCAGCCCTCATCAGTCATCCGCCTTGCGGGAGACGGCGGCTGACAGCTGTCTCGCTGCGGCTCGGTCAGGCGCGGCTCTGACATGCCACCGGCATGTCATTCACT
>JBGUZS010000036.1:0-11736 GCA_045223835.1 Oscillospiraceae bacterium
CCTATGTCCCCTTCGCTTCAGCGCCCTGCGCACCGGGGGTGCAGGGGAACGCCCCTGCCGCGCTCTTTCCCCGGTTTCTCTCGCGCAAGAGAAACCGGGCCGCCGGAGGCATACCCCCGGCAGGGGTAAACGCAGAGGCGGATAGCTCCCGTTCGAATTCTCCGTCCCCCGTCAGACGTCTCCTCAGAACCTTCCGTTGTCCCTGGCGGTATGGAAGGCGGCGGAGGTGGCGGCGGTGATGTTCCGGGGGCTGAGGCAGTCCCCGATCTGGTAGAACTCCGGGGCGCAGAAGCGCAGAGCAAGGGCGGCCTCCGATTCCGGCCGCTGGCCCACGGCGTAGATCACCGTGTCCGCTTCATAGACCTTCTCCCCTTCCGGCCCGGCGCACAGGACGCCCTCCGGCCGGATCTCCAGGGCCCTGGTATTCAGGTCCACCTTCACCTGCCGCTTGTTCAGCTCCGCCTTCAGGCCGATGGCATGGAGGAAGTTCCCCCCATCGTTGATGGCCGGCGCCATCTCCACCACCTGGACCTCCCGGCCCTGCATGGACAGGTAAATCCCCAGCTCCAGGCCCACCAGGCCGGCCCCCAGGATGCAGACCCGCTTCCCCGTCTTTTCCGGCTCCAGATAAGCCTGCTCCGCTCCCATGACGTTTTTCCCGTCGATGCCCGGGATACTGGGCTTGATGGGCCGGGCCCCGGTGGCGGCGATGATCACATCCGGCTTCAGGGCTTGGGCATACTCCGGCGTCACCTCCGTATTCAGCCGCAGATCGATGGGGGCCTTCCCCACCGCCCGGGCCTGCTGGTTCAGATAAAGATCCAGCTTCCGCTTGAAGGGCACGTTCCTCTCGCAGCGGATGGAGCCCCCCAGCTCGCTCCCCTTTTCGCAGAGGATCACCTCATGCCCCCGCTCCGCGCAGGTGAGGGCGGCCTGCATGCCGCCGACGCCGCCGCCCACCACCAGGACCCGGCGGGACACCTTCGCCTGGGGGAAATCGTACTTCATATCCAACTCCCGCCCGGTCTCCGGGTTGATGGCGCAGTAGGGCTCACCGCAGTTCATCTCCGTGGAGAAGCAGCTGAGGCAGCGCATGCACTGCTTGATCTCGTCCTCCCGTCCGGTGCGGATCTTCAGGGGCAGGTCCGGATCCGCCAGAAGCGCCCGGGCCATCTCCACCACGTCCGCCTGACCGGAGGCGATGATCTCCTCCAGCATTTCCGGCTCTCCCAGGGCGCCCACGGTGGCCACGGGAGTCTTCACATGCTTTTTGATCTCGGCGGCGTATTTCACATTGGGCCCCTCTCCCAGGAACATGCTGGGATGGGTGACAGCGAAGACCTCCTCCACCTCGTGGTTCCCGGCGGAGACGTGGATCAGGTCGCAGAGGCCGTCCAGCTGCCTGGCGAAGGCAATCCCCTCCTCGATGCCGAAGCCCCCGTCATAGCATTCGCTGCCGCTGATGCGTACCTCCACGGGGAAGCCCGCGCCGCAGGCCTTCTTGATGGCCTTCACGATCTCCACCGTGAACCGGGCCCGGTTCTCAATAGGAGCTCCGCCCCACTTATCCTTCCGGGTGTTGGTGATGGGTGAAACGAACTGATGCAGCAGCCAGCCGTGCCCCGCGTGGACCAGGACCATGCCGAAGCCCGCCCGCTTGGCGAGAAGAGCCGCCTGGGCGTATTTCTGAATGGTGCGCTCTATGATCTCCTCCGGCATCTCCGGTACCAGCCGGTCCCCCACCTGCATCTCCACGGGACCATAGGCGAAGCCCAGGTTCTTTCCCCCCATGAAGGCGGGGACCCGGTTGGCGAACATACCCGCATGCTGCAGCTCCGCCGTTGCAACCGCCCCGTGGCGGGAGACCTCCTCCGCCAGGCGGCACAGGGGGCTGAATACCCGGGGATCATCCAGGGCCACGTGGTTGGCTCCGCCCCGGCCCAGCTCCCCGTCCGGGATGAGCTCGCAGGTGGCAACGCTGGCTGCCCCGCCCAGAGCCTTCCGGGCATAATAGGCGGCGGCGCCGGGAGGCAGGATATTGTCCCCGGTCATATTGGTATATCCCGTGGGAGAGGCGAAGATCCGGTTGCGGAACAGGGTGTTCCCCAGGCGGATGGGCTCAAAGAGATGGGGGTACTTGAATTCGCTCATGTTCGTCATTTCCTTTCTCCGTTATCTGCTCCGAAAAGGCCCCGGGCAGGCCGGGGCGAATACGCAAATCGGTCCCGCCGCTGCCGCGGGGTCAGCTTCACTGCTCGAGTTCCGTAAAGGCGGCCCATTCGATGAAGCCGTCCTTCCCCGGCTGCACCAGGATCCCGTTCCGGTCCCCGACGCTGCGCACCAGCAGGCAGGACCGGGGCTCTCCCCCGGCGCAGAGGGAGGCATACCGCTCCAGGAAATCCCGGTCCGCGTACAGATCGGTGAGGAAATTCTGGAAATCCATCTCCTCCAGAAAGAGCTCCGCGGCCACCCGGTAGGGCCGCTCCGCATCCAGGGGATGCAGGGCCCGCAGCGCATCCAGATCCCTGGGGCGGCGGACGAACCAGGCTCGACCGTTCAATTCCCTCACCTTCCTTCTCGTTTATTGTACACGTCCCGCCTGACCCTGTCAATCGAGGAAGGGTCCTTCCGGCGCCTCCGCCCCGGGGCGAATTTCCGTCCCCATGCCTTGCGGCAGGCGGAAGGGTATGATAGAGTATGGATATCCCCAGGAAAGGAACGGGTCGGATGAAGAAAACGATAGACGAGCTGCTTGAAGCCCCATACTGGATCGTCGATATCCTGCCGGAGCAGGTCCCCAGGGACAGCCCCGGGCAGTACTTTGCCATAGAGAAGTATTATCTTGAGCCGTCCCGGCTGGCCGCGGTGAAGGAGAAGCATATCGGCTTCATCCTCAAGCTGAACTGCTACCGGGACCTATCCCTGGGGGAGGACATGCCCCTCAATCCCCCGCCGGAACAGATCGCGGAGGAAATGCGCCGCAAATACCTCTGCATCCTCCTGGACGGGTCCATGATCGTCTCCGAGCCGGATGATACCCATATGACGGTCTTTGACCCGGATGAAAGGCTGCTGGAGCTGATGGGCGCCCTTGCCGCGGGGGAGGGGCTCTTCCTCTGGAAGCCCCGGGATCAGTCCTAGGGACGCCCGGGCGTATCGTCGGGAGACCGGACCGGGCTTTGCAGAGGGATCGGAACAGGGTATAATCCGGAATGGGAGAGGAGGCGCGGATATGGCGAAGCTGGCGGCGGTCTCCGGGGTGAAGAACTCCGGCAAGACCACCTTTCTCGCGGCGCTCATCCCGGAGCTGAAGGCTCTGGGCCTGCGGGTCGCCGTCATCAAGCACGACGGGCATTCCTTCCTGCCGGACCGGGAGGGGACGGATACCTGCCGCCTGCTGGAGGCAGGGGCCATGGGCGCCGCCGTGTTCGACGGGGAGAAGTTCCAGGCGGTGAAATACGCCCGGGTTACGGAAAGGGAGCTTTCCGCCCTGTTTCCCGAGGCGGACCTGATCCTGCTGGAGGGCTTCAAGGCTTCCCCCTACCCCAAGATCGAGATCCTCCGGGGCGCCGTATCCCGGGAGCCGGTATGCGATCCCGCCACGCTGCTGGCCCTGGTGACGGATACGGAGCTGCGCCCGGTGGGGGTGCCGGTCTACTCTCCCGGGGATGCGGCCGGGGTCGCCCGGCTTCTGCGGAACTGGCTGGAAAATGCACAGGAATCAGATAATATACAGGAGGTGCAATGATGGGTATCCAGGATTTTCAGGGCAAAACCGCATTCGTCACCGGCGGGGCCAGCGGATTGGGACTGGGCATCGCCAAGGCCCTGGCCAGGCGGGGCGCGAACATCGTCATCGCGGATTTCCGGCAGGAGGCGCTGGACGCCGCTCTGCCCATCTTTCGGGAGAAGGGCTGGCCCTGTCACCCCGTCCTGCTGGACGTGATGGACCGGGAGGCCTTCGTCCGGGCGGCGGACGAGGCGGAAGCCGCCTTCGGCAAGATCCATATCCTGGTAAACAACGCGGGCATCGGCCTCATGGAGGGCCCCATCTGGGAGGCCAGCTATGAGGACATGGATTTTGCCATCGACATCAACTTCAAGTCCGTGCTCAACGGCATCAAGACCATCCTTCCCCGGATCCTGAAGCACGGGGAGGAGGGCTGGGTGGTGAGCACCTCTTCCAAGAACGGCATCATCCCCCTGCCGGGCATGGTGCTGTACAACTCCACCAAGCGGGCGGTGATGGCCGTGATGGAGACCCTCGCCCTGGACCTCCAGGAGACCAACGTGGGGGCCAGCGTCTTCTGCCCCGGCCCCTTCCGGACCAACCTGAACATCACCACGGACAAGATCCGGGAGATGCACCTGGGCTCCCCCTTCGCCAAGCGGGTCAGCCCCAACAAGGGGGTCAAAAAGGCCGACCTGAGCGGCCTGGATATGAGCAAAATGGAGCGGGATCCCGACGAGGCCGGGGAGCGGGTCGTCCGGGGCATCATGCGGGGAGACCTGTTCATCTTCACCCACGCGGAGTGGAAGAAGGGCTGGCAGGAGCACGCGGACGCCATCACCCGGGCGATCCCGGATGAGGAGCCCAATCCGGATTTCATCAAGGTCTTCCCCCGGAACGTGGCCGCCCCCATCTACAATAAGCAGACCCAGGTCCCGGCCTGGCATCCCGAGGACTGAACCGACCATGTCCGTCATCCGCATCCGAAAGAAAGCCCCGGAGGAGCAGCATGACGCGGGCTGCCTTCTCTGCGGCAGTCCCCTGGTCTATGCACCCCAGGCGACGGAGCGCACCTGTCTCCTCTGCGGGGAAACCCGGCTCAGCGCCTGCGCCTGCGAAAAGGGGCACTATGTCTGCGACCGCTGCCATGCCGCTGGGCTGGAGGCGGGGTTCATCCCCCTGCTGCTCCGGAGCCGGGAGAAGGACCCCCAGAAGCTGCTGGAGGAAGTATTCGCCCTGCCCGGCGTCCATATGCACGGGCCGGAGCACCATGCCATCGTCCCCTGCGTCCTGCTCGCCGCCTACCGGAACTGCGGCGGGGAGCTGGAGCTGCCCTCCGCCCTGGCCGAGGCCCTGAAGCGGGGCAGGCAGGTCCCGGGGGGCGTCTGCGGATACTGGGGCGTCTGCGGAGCCGCCGCCGGAGCGGGGATCTATTTCAGCATCCTCACCCGCTCCACCCCGCTGGCCGGGGAGGTCTGGGACCTTCCCCTGCGTCTTTCCTCCCGCTGCCTCAGCGCCATAGCGGAGGCGGGCGGTCCCCGGTGCTGTAAGCGCACCGCCCGCATCGCCGTCCGGGAGGCGGCGGCCTTCACCCGGGAGCGCCTGGGCCTGACCATGCCGGAGACGCAGCCTGTCTGCGGGTACATGGGGAAGAACAGGGAGTGCATCGGGGATCGATGCCCGTATTATCCCCGATAAATTTCACCGCATATGGCTCGGGGACAGAGGTCTGACCTCTGTCCCCGTCTGTTTTTCCTCTTGATGCTTCTGCGCGTGCCGGCGCGGCATTTTTCGCTTCCCCCGTCCCCGCCGCGCGGTTTGCCTTCCCTTGGGGGAAGGTGTCAGCCGCCGCCTCCCGCAAGGCGGCTGACGGATGAGGGGCAGAGGGAGCTTCTGCGCGTGTTGGCGCGGCCCCGCAAAGCAATTCCCCCCGCAGCGCGCCTGAACAGGCAGCTGCTGCGGGGGGTGTTTTCTTTTCCATTGGCAACGTCATCCGCTCTTCCGCTTCCCCTTCCCCGCGGTGTACCCCCGGCGGATGCGGCTGTAGCAGTCGCTGCAGAGGCGGCCGGAATGGTGCAGGGGCATGGGGGAGCCGCAGCGGGCGCAGAAGCGAATGTTGTTCTTCAGGTTATGGAGCAGGATCTGGTTGATGAGGTCGGCGGTCTTCTCCCGCTCCTCCCGGAGCTTGTCCTCCTCCACATGGCAGCCGAAGGCCTTGGAGAAGGAGAAGTACAGATCCAGCTCCCGATAGTACAGCTCCAGCTCCGGCAGGGTATAGGCGGTGCGCTTCTCCGGCAGCGCCGGCTGCTCCGGCTCCCCGCCCCCGTTCCACACCCGGAGGAAGCGGAAGAAGAGCATGCTCAGCTCGTCGTCCGTCTCGTCGAAGGGGATGTTGGCGGCCCGGAGCTCCAGCTCCTTATCCAGGCGGAAGCCCCGCTCCCGCATCTGGGTGATCATGGTGATATACCGGGTGATATCCAGCTTCCGGTAGGGCTCCGCCGTGGGCATCCGGTTCCATACGCTGAGGACCTCCAGCAGGTCGAAATCCACCATGAGCACCAGGTCGGAGAAGCCCGCCACGGCGTACTGCAGGGGCGGGACCACGGTCTCCATCCCCGCCTGGATGAGGGAGAGATTCTCCGTCGCCCCCACATAGCCCTTGTCGTAGATGCCGAAGCGTCCCGCCCGCCCCGCGATCTGCTGGATCTCCTCCGGCTTCAGGGGACGGCGCTCCTTGCCGTCGAACTTCTCCGTATCCATGAAGATGATCCGGCGGATGGGCAGGTTCAGGCCCATGCCGATGGCGTCCGTGGAGACCACATACTGCCGGTCCCCGTTCAGGAAGCCCTCCACCTGCTTCCGCCGGGTGGCGTAGGGCAGGGCGCCGTAGATGATGGCGGGCTCCTTCCCATGCTGCCGCAGGTCCTCCGCGATGCTCAGCACGTTCATTTTGGAGAAGGTGATGAGGGCGTCCCCGGGCTGGATATCCAGGTAGTTCACCACCTTGTTCATGCAAAGGAGGGGCGTCTTTCGGGTATGCTCCACCACCTCCACCTGGTCCCCGCAGCTGCGGATAAGGCGCAGGAGCAGGTCCTTGGCCTGGGGCGCGGCGCAGAGGTGGATCTCCGGAGCCAGGACCCCCAGGATGGCCCGGGTCCAGGCATACCCCCGCTCCGCATCCGCGATCATCTGGCATTCGTCGATCACCGCCACGTCGAAGCGGCGCTTCATCTCCAGCTTTTCCGCCGTGGCGGCCACATGGGTATCCCCCTCCCGCACGTCCTCCTCCTCGCCGGTGGAGAGGCTGCAGTTCACCCCGTAATCCAGCAGGGTCTCCTGGGCTTCCAGGGCCAGGAGCCGCAGGGGGGCCAGATATACCCCGGTCTCCGCCCGGATGAGGCGCTGGAAGCCCGCGTAGGTCTTCCCCGTATTGGTGCCCCCAATATGGAGGATGAAGCGCCGTTCCATGGCCCGGGCTTCGGGGTATTCATCCTTGGGATTCAGGGCCACCAAAGTCTCCAGGCTGTTGCGGATGGCCCGGGGAACATAGGAGACGGAATACACATAGCTCAGGGGATGGTCCAGCAGCTCCTGGGCCGGGAACCTGTCCAGATTCAGCAGAGCGTCCATATCCGCCTCCGGCTGAGCCTGGGTAAACTCGGTCAGGGCTGCGGAGGCCACCGCCTCCAGCACGGGAACATAGCGGTCCCACATGCGTTTGCACCAGTCCGACCCGGGATTCCGGCCGATCCACACCCCGGCATTGGCAAAATGCCGCAGGTCCGCGGCGGCGCTCACATCCGGCAGGCCCGCCCGCTTCTCCAGGGCCAGGAACTGGCCGATATACCCCATGGCCTTGCCGCTGCGGAGACTGGCGGAGGCGGTGTTCCCCGCCATGCGCTCCGTGAGGCCCCGGTGGAAGAGCTCCGCCAGCTTGGCGCAGCGTTCGTCCCCGGTGCGGGGGCAGGCGTTCCAGGCCTCCTCCAGCAGGAGGCAGGCTACCTTCAGGGCGTCCTCCGTCTCCGCCATGGCGGCCTCCCGGGCCCGGGTCTCCGCCTGGGCCGCAGCCTGAACCACGGCGCGGAACCGTTCCCCCGCCTCCGCCTCCACCACGGCGGATTTTTCCCAGGTGCGCACCCGGCGTCCGTTATAATGATGATAGGTCGGCGGGGGCAGAAGCTCCTTCAGCAGAGCCTCCGTCCATCCCCTGCTCTTCAGGGTGCCGAAGGTCCAGTTTTTCTTGCTGTTTCCACCAGACATAGGTTTTCTCCAAATCCAAATCGCATAGTAACAAGATATTGTACCACATCCGCCTCCGATTTACAATGTTCCGCCCGGATAGTCTCTTTTACCTTCTTTTTTGTGGAATATGACTCCGGCAGAATGACGAACCGCGCCTCTGCCTATCCCTGGGGGCAGGCAGTCGCTGCAACGGGACGGGGGTGGGTGCAAAATCACCAGGATATACAAGATATGCTTTATATCCACAAAAAGGTAATTGGGATCCCGGACACCGCGGAGCGGCGCCTCCCGGCCTTGAAACGGCATGGTCTCCATGGTATAGTGTAATGTCAATCCAAAAGGCCACTCACGGAGAGGAAGGTAGAAACGATGAAAACCGCATCCGTTATGATCCAAAGCCTTTGCGTCCCCTGCTGCAGCCGCTGCAGGCATTGTCTGCTGTCCTGGAGCGGACGGACCGAGGGGGCGGAATGGGGCCGCAGCGTCCACCTGGCGGAGCGGTTCCTGCGGGAGCTTCGGGAAAGCCGTCCGGAGCTGAGCTGCGCCTTTTCCTTCGGCTATTCCATGGAGCACCCGGAGCTTCGGGAGGCTCTGCGCACCCTGCGTCGGCTGGGCAGCCCCACGGCGGAGTTCCTTCAGTGCGACGGGTTGAAGATGAGGAATGAAGTCCAGTGCAGCGAGCTGATGCGCTTGCTGCGGGAAGAGGGTGTGAAGCGTCTGAACTTCACCTTCTACGGTCTCCCGGAATACCATGACCGTTTTGCCGGAAGGCAGGGGGACCATGCCCTGCTCCAGCGCATGATGACAGCCGCGGGGGAACATGGTCTCCCTTTCACCGTGGGCGTCTGCCTCACGGCGGAGAATGCGGGAGACATGAAGGAGCTGGCCAGCATCCTTCGGGACCGGGGCTGCGAAAAGGTCAGTCTGTTCATTCCCCATGAGGAAGGCCGCGGCAGAGCGCTGGCCGCCGTCCGCTGCAGAAAGCAGGATCTCGACCGGCTTTCCCCGGAGACCCGCGGGCTGCTGGACTCGAAGGTTTACCGCACCGAGGGGGAATGGCTGCAGGAGGCGGAACCTCTGCGGGAGGAGCGCCGGTCCATCCTCATCTCCCTGCGCCGGGAAAACATCGAAGATTATGAATCCAGGTCAGCCGCCTCCGTCCTGACGGAGATCGAGGCGCTGGACGAGGGGTATTATTCCGCTTTTCCGTCCTTCCGTGAGCTGGCGGAACGCTATGGTGATCCGGAGGGGGACAAGCTCTATCGCATCCGGGACCTGTATCATCATTACCGCCTTCTCTATGGGGAGGCACACCGTCTCCCGGTGTACGACGTGACGGATGAACGCTTTTCCGGGAGCCGGAGATCCTGAAAGAATACGACCGCGGGCGCTTTTCTTGTCAGGCCCGGCGCCGCATGCTATACTGAGACAAATGATCTGAAGGAGGAAACACGCATGAAGCTGCGCATTGGAGATACCATTCCCGATATGCCGGTGCAGACCGCCTACGGTACGGCGGACAGCCTTTATGGCCTCATCGGCGGCAAAAATACCCTGATCTGGGCGGTACGGTACATCGGCTGCCCCCCCTGCCACCTGGATACCCACCGGCTGGCGGAGCGGTATGAGCGGTTCAAGGCCGCGAACGCCAACGTGGTGGTGGTGATGCAGTCCGACCCCGCCGTGTTCCGGGAGGCGACGGAGGGGGAGACCATTCCCTTCGATATCCTCTGCGACCCGGAGATGAAGTTCTACAAGACCCTGGAGATCGAAGCCGCCAAGGATCGGGACGAGATGACCGGCAAGGATCTGGGGGGCCTGGAAAAGCTCATGGAAAAGGGTGCCGCCTGCAAGGAGCTGGGCTATGAGCACGGCAAGTACGAGGGGGACGAGATGCAGCTCCCCGCCGTCTTTGTGGTGGACGGGAAGGGCGTGGTGAAATACGCCCACTATGCCCGGTTCATCGCGGACCTTCCCCCCTATGACGACATGGTGAAATTCCTGGAAGACCTGAACCGGTGATCCCGGAGCTGCGGTCCTTCCTGGATGAAAAGGGCCGTCTCATCTCCCTCCCCTCCAGGTACAAGAAGCAGCTCTGCGCCATCTGGTACCTGGCGGAGAAGCTGGAGGCCGGGCGGGACTATACCCAGGATGAGCTGGGGGACGCCCTGGACGCCTGGACCGCCTTCCATGATCCCGCCGCTCTCCGCCGGGCTCTGGTGGATCTGGGCCTCATGGCCCGGGAGCGGGACGGGTCCGTCTACCGCCTGGCGGATACGCTCCCTTCCCTGGAGGATTTCCTTGGGCGGAACATTTAGGACCCGGAGAGAAAACGAAACGTGATCCGGAGGAACTGCGCGTGAAAACGATGTGTATGCGGTACGGACACCCCCTGTGGGAAAAGACGATCGCCTTCGCCCGGGGCTCCTCCTGGCGGGCCGGTCCCGTTCTGGCCGAGCGGATGGAGCGGAACGGCTTTCAGGGCTGGGAGCGGGTGATCGCCGCGGTTGAGGAAGGGAACATCGTGGGATACTGCTCCTTCACGGAGCAGGACGAGCTACCCGCAGAATACGGCTATTCCCCTTTTATCGGCTTCGTCTTCGTGGAGGAAGGGCACCGGGGGAAGCGGATCTCCCAAAGCATGATCGAAGGAGCCCTGCGTTACGCCGGGAGCATCGGGTATGAGACCGTCTACCTCATGAGCAGCGAGCGGAGCCTGTACGAAAAATACGGATTCACGAAGCTCGGGGACTATGATACCATTTATGGGACCCGGGACCAGCTGTTCTGCCGAAGCACGTCGGATCCCGCATAGAAGAAAGGGGGGGCTTCCTTGGAGTACCGCCGGCTGCCCTTTGAACAGTATTTCATCAACACCAGCGAGGATTACAACCACATAGGCGGCGTCTCATACCCTGTCCGCTACACCGGGGTCGAATACAGCACCTCTTTTCTCCAGCGTCTGCTGGGGATCCGGCATGAGGTCAATTATGAGATCCATTATGAAGAGGACCGGAACGTGATCCAGCTGAATTTCCAGCGCACCGTCGGCTTTTCGGACTGGGTCGCCAACGTGGGGGAATTCGCGGTGAAGTATTACGACTCCATTGAGTTCGAGGGTCAGCCCCTGCAGCTGCGGGTGCATCGCGGCTGGGGGGACATGTATCTCACCATCAAGCGGGAGGTCCGGAAACAGTGGCTGCTCCTCCATGAGCAGCACCCCGGGGCCGAAACGGAGATCCTGGGCTGGTCCCTGGGCTCGGGACAGGCGATCCTCTGCTGCCAGGATCTGAACTATAATTTCGGCGTCCGGTCCCACCTCTTCACCTTCGGGAGCGTCCGCCCCTTCAAAAGCATCCGTTCCAACGCCGATCGCATGAAGAAATACCTGGACACGCTGTGCAAAGAGTGCTGGAATTTCGCAGATATCAACGATATCGTCACCTATATGCCCCCCTTCCGGGGGTTCCTGATGATCAACCGGGTAGACCTGGGCGCCGGCCTGCGCCGTTCCCTCTTCCGTCTGCTGGACCCCTACCGCTACCACACGGGCTATGACCGGGCGGAGCTGTACGCCGGTCTGGGGGAGAGAATCCCTGCGGTTGAGGACTGACGGGGAAACCCGCGGGCATTGATTTCGGGTATACAGCAAAAAGGAGCGCCTCACCGGCGCTCCTTGAGCGTGTCGACAAACCCAGTTTTGTCATCGCGAGGAGCAAAGCGACGTGGCGATCCGTTCTCTCGTCCCCTTGGTCATGTTAAAA
>JBGUZS010000037.1:0-15267 GCA_045223835.1 Oscillospiraceae bacterium
GGCGCGAACCTCATGACCGTTTCCGGCATCGACCAGGCGGAAGCCCAGTGCAACAACCCCAACGCCCGCTGGGAGCCCATCCCCCGCACGAAGCGGACCGAGGACCAGGTCATCAAGTACGGCTATGCCAAGGCCGCTGACGATTTCTCCTATGCCTCCTGCTGCGTCTCCGCCAAGTGCACCAATATCCCCCTGGCCTGCTCCTGGATCGACTGGGGCTTCTCCGATTTCGGCTCCGACTTCACCTCCTGGGGCCCCGAGGGCTACTGCTGGGAGTACAACGACCAGGGCGAGCGGCGGCTCACCGAATGGTGCCTGACCCACGAGGCTTCCCCCAGCTGGCTCATGTGCATCTACGCCTACAGCGGCCTGGTAAACTGCAGCCTGTACTACAACTACCGCTCCAACTATACCGATAACGGCGTGCGCACCATGGCCATCTATGAGGCCCTGAAGATCCCCGGCTACAAGGGCGAGTACGACTGGCCCAGCGCCGTGAACTTCGAGGACGAGGAGCGGGAAGAGAACACCGCCATTTTTGCCGACCTGAACACCTACTTCACCGAGAACTACAGCGCCTTCGTGGACGGCTCCAAGCCCATGAACGAATGGGATTCCTATGTCCAGGGCCTGTATGACTTCGGCCTCTCCGACGTGGTGGAGAACTACCAGGCGGCCTATGACCGTCTCCAGGCCCGGGAGCTGTAAGGGCCGGGCTCCCTGAGCCCACTTCGGACGGGCAAATTTCTCCGTATACGGAAACCTTCATCGGGAATCGGCTGGCTTTTGTCAGCCGGTTCCTTTTTTGCGCCGGTCTCCTGTCATGAATGACTTATGAATTTTCTGTTGTGGAACTCCCAACTTTTTATTTACTTTTCTTCGGTTTTGTACTATACTTCTGTCATCGAAATCCAATGGAAGAATGAGAAAGGAGTTCACACGCATGAAAAAACCCATCGCGCTGGTCCTGGCTCTGCTGCTGGTGCTGGCCCTTTTCGCGGGCTGCAGCGGCAACGGCGGAACCGTCACCCCTTCTGCGGCTCCCGCGACCCAGGCGCCTGCCACCCAGGCTCCGGCTACCCAGGCCCCCGGCGGCAGCGACGAGACCCCGGCCCCCACGGAAGACGAAGGCCCCTATCATCTTGCCGCCGGCAAGTATGAGAAGGATGCCGACGGCTTCCCGGTGGAGAAGTACGAGTACTACCCCACCCCCCTCTGCGACAACGACTACATCCTGACGGACTGGACCACCTGCTACACCCCCCAGTATATCCCCGAGGGCGGCTGGGAGACGGTTGAGACCTGGGCCAAGCTCCGGGAGTATACCGGCGTCCATGTGGAATACAACATCGTGGACTCCGCCAACCGCAGCCAGAACTTCTCCGTGCTCCTGGCCTCCGACGACCTGCCGGACATGATGGACGGCGCCGCCAGCTTCTATAAGCAGGGCACCATGAAGCAGGGCATTGAAGACGGCTTCTTCGCCAATTTCTATGACTACATGGATTATCTCCCCAACTACATGTGGGAGATCAAGAACCGGGCCCAGTACAATAAGAACGTCATGGGCAAGGTGTTTTATGACAAGACCACCATTCCCACCCTCTACGGCCTGGTCTGCGATCCCTGCTCCGCCATGGGCTACTTCCTGCGGCAGGACTGGCTGGATGACCTGGGTATGGGCAAGGCCGAGGATTACAAGACCTATGAGCAGGTCCATGACGCCATGACCGCCTTCAAGGTCAACATGTCCAACAACCAGTACAACCAGAGCGAGATCTTCCCCTTCTTCATCATGAGCGTGGTAGAGACCTACCAGGGCCAGTTCTTCTCCGGCATGGATATCACCGTGTACACCGCCTCCATGATGTACCCCCGGGTAATCGACGGCAAGGTGGAGTTCTGCGGCAGCACCGAGGATGACCGGGAGGCCATGACCCTCCTGAGCACCTGGTACGGCGAGGGCCTCATCTCCCCCAACTATCATTCCTTCGAATCCGGCACCGATTATGACGCCGGCCAGCACAATGACGGCGTGGGCTGCAACCTCATGACCGTTTCCGCCATTGATCAGGCGGAGGCTCAGTGCAACAACCCCAACGCCCGCTGGGAGCCCATCCCCCGCACGAAGCGGACGGAGGACCAGGTCATCAAATACGGCTATGCCAAGGCCGCGGACGACTTCTCCTATGCCTCCTGCTGCGTATCCGCCAAATGCTCCAATATCCCCCTGGCCTGCTCCTGGATCGACTACGGCTTCTCCGAATTCGGCTCCGACTTCACCTCCTGGGGCCCCGAGGGGATCTGCTGGGAATACAATGACCAGGGCGAGCGGCGCCTCACCGAATGGTGCCTGACCCACGAGGCCTCCTCCAGCTGGATCATGTGCATCTACGCCTACAGCGGCCTGACCAACTGCTGCCTGTTCTACAACTTCCGCAGCAACTACACGGATAACGGCGTGCGGCAGCTGGCCATCTATGAGGCGCTGAAGGTTCAGGGCTACAAGGGCGAGTACGACTGGCCCACCGCCGTGAACTTCGAGGATGACGAGCGGGAGGAGAATACCGCCGTCTTCGCCGACCTGAACACCTACTTCACCGAGAACTACAGCGCCTTCGTGGACGGCTCCAAGCCCATGAGCGAGTGGGATTCCTACATCCAGGGCCTGTACGACTTCGGCCTCTCCGACGTGGTGGAGAACTACCAGGCGGCCTACGACCGCTATCAGGCCCGGGATCTGTGATCCCCGCCGAAACAGTACTGACCGATTGATTTGAGCCCGCGCCTTCGCTCTGCGTTGGCGCGGGCTCAGTCTGTAAACCAAGCCTCCTGCCGATCCGGTTTCTGGCCCGGGAGAATTGACATCCGGAAAAAAAGGGCCTATGATTATAGGGAATGAACTGAATTTGGTTAGGAGGAATTGGATTATGTTAACCAGTAAGAGATTTGATGCAGACGTAGTGGTCTGCGGCGGCGGCCCTGCGGGCTTCGCCTCCGCCCTGGCCGCAGCCCGGGATGGGAAGCGGGTCATCCTGCTGGAGTGGCGGGAGTCTCTGGGCGGTCTTTACACCAACGGCTACATCACCGGCATGGCCGGCTATGTGGACGGCTATGCCAAGGAATTCATCGAGCGCATGGATAAGGCGGGCCACGCCATGGTGCGGCCCCATCTGCCCACCATCGATCCCGAGGCCGGCAAAGTCATGATGGAGCAGATGCTCCTGGCCGCGGGCTGCCGGATCCTGTACGGCGCCCATGTCTGCGACTGCGAGGTAAAGGACGGACGCATCACCTCCGTCATCGTCTACTGCAAATCCGGCAGGATCGAAGTCACCGGGCGGGTATTCATCGACTGCACCGGCGACGCCGACCTGGCCTTCGCCGCCGGCGTGCCCACGGAGGTCAGCGCCGCGGATTACCTGGGCCTGAGCCAGTCCGTCACCATGGGCTTCCGCCTGGCCTACGTGGATACCGAGAAGTACGCCGCCGCCCAGCGGGACTGGGCAAAGAACCGGCCCGAAGGCGCCAACATGATGCTGCTCATGGCCAAGCAGGACGAGGCCATCGCCAACGGGGATCTGCCGGAGATCCTCAGCCCCGGCAACCTGATCTACCCCGTACCCAACGACAGCGACCCCACCTGCAAGGACGTCACCCTGGACGCCACCCACAGCTTCGATAACCACTGTGACGACGTGGTGGACCTGACCCGCCAGATCGTGGACCAGCACCGGAAGGTATACCTCTTTGTGAACTTCATGAAGAAGTATCTCCCCGGCTTCGAGAAGGCTCAGCTGGTGTGCATGGCCAACATGAACGGCATCCGGGACTCCCGCCGCATCATCGGCGAATACGTCCTGCGGGATATCGACGTGGCCGGCGGCATCAAGTTTGAAGACGGCATCGCCCTCTTCCCCGAGGTGCTGGATACCCATGTTCCCACCCCGGGCAAGCACTGCGCCGTGCGCCACGTCCATTACAAGGAGCCCTTCGGCAACGCCGTCGCCCGGCCTGCCCAGGACCAGAAGGACTTCATGATGCATCCCTTCGTGCCCCTGGACGGCTATGAGCTGCGCACCAACCCCAGGGATTACTGCGAGATCCCCTACCGCTCCCTGGTGGCCGTGGGCGTGGACAACCTTCTGGTTGCCGGCCGCTGCTATTCCGCTGAGTTCCATGCCCTGGGCGCCACCCGGGTCATTGCCACCAGCATGAGCATGGGCCAGGCCGCGGGCCACGCCGCCTCCCTGAGCATCCAGAAGCAGATCCTCCCCAGAGAGGTGGACGGCAAGGAGCTCCGGGCCCTTCTGGTGGCGGAGGGCGCCCATCTGAATGAGCCCCCCATGGGATACTGGGAGACCGTCCGCAATACCGAGGGTGAATTCTTCGTCAACACCGCGGACACCATCAGCATCCGCAGCAACAAGGCTCCCTCCTTCATGTAAGTCTTTTCCCGGCCCCGCCGACAGCGGGGCCGGGCGCTCCCCGCTTTTCGCCGGAGATGGCATCCCCCGGGATGAACTCCGGCGTTCCCGCTTATCAGCGCCCGGTTTTGCCGCGGCGCGGAAAGGATGGTCGCATCGATTTGACTTCGAACTCTGTGATTGAACGCTGCGGCAGGTGCACTGCCTATGGCGGCTGGAAATAAAAGCGCCCGCATCGGCACAGACCTGACCCAGGGCAGCATCCTAAGGACCCTTCTCACCTTTGCCCTGCCCCTCATCGCCACGAACCTGATCCAGCAGCTGTATTCCTCCGTGGACCTGGCGGTCATCGGCCAGTTTACGGATAAGATCGGCACCTCCCAGGTAAACGTGGGCAGCGAGGTGGCGGACCTGGTCACCCCCCTGGCGGTGGCCTTCTCCACCGCGGGCCAGATCTATATCGCCCAGCTCACCGGCGCCGGAGACCGGACCAAGACCCGGCATACCGTCGGCACGCTCCTGAGCTGGATGGTCCTGCTGAGCATCGTCTTTATGGTCGGGACCCTGGCTCTGCGCTGGCAGATCATGAGCTGGCTGAACTGCCCGGAGGAGGCGATCGCCGGGGCGGTGCAGTATCTGGAGATCACCGCCGTCGCCATGCCGGCCGTATTTATCTACAACGGCATATGCAGCATCCTCCGGGGCATGGGGGAGAGCAAGCGCCCGCTGCTCTTCATCATCGTGGCCGCCGTGGTCAATATCATCCTGGATGTGATCCTGGTGGCCTGGTGCGGACTGGGCGCGGCAGGCACCGCCATCGCCACCGCAGCCTCCCAGCTGGGCTCCTGCGTAGCCTCCTGCATCTATCTCTACCGGAAACGGGACCTGCTGGACCTGAAATTCAACTGGGATACCTTCCGGATCCGCTGGGAGCCCCTGCGGATCATCCTGGTCCTGGGCATCCCCCGGGTGGTGCAGAACGTTGCCATCCACTTCTCCCTGATGTTCTGCTCCGCCAAGGTCAACGAATTCGGCCTCGTCGCCACCGCCGCCAACGGCGTGGGCAACAAGATCCAGCGCCTGTGCAACGTGTTCGTCATGGGCGTGGACGGCGCCGCCTCCACCATGATCGGGCAGAACCTGGGGGCCAGAAGGCCGGACCGGTGCGAGAAGACCGTCTGGGGCACCCTGGCCTGCACCATGATCCTGGCCACCATCACCTCCGCCGTCGGCCTCATCTGGGGCGATGCGCTGTACGGCATCTTCACCAAGGATATGGAGGTGGTGGAGCTGGGCCGCGTCTTCATGCGGATCATGGTAGCCACCTTCTACTGCGGCGCCCTCATGGGCCCCTTCTTTGCCATGGTCAACGGCTCCGGCTTCGCCTCCATGGGCTTCGTCATCGGCATTCTGGACGTGGTATTCCGGGTGGGCATCAGCCTGCTCTTCGAGGCGCTCTTCCATCTGGGCGTCGCCAGCTACTGGTGGGGCAACGCCCTAGCCCGGGTCGGACCCATGATCATCTGTATGGTCTACTACTTCAGCGGAAAATGGAAGACCCGAAAGCTGCTGACGGAAGCATAAGTCAAATTTCCGGATTTTGCCCGGGAAGGATTTTTCTCCTTCCCGGGCTCATTTCTTTTTCCGGCGGGTATAAGGTCCGGCCCGCCGGGCATACTGGAAGGGAAGCAGAATGCTGAATTATTGGAGGGATCATCCATGATCATGGATAAGATCGCCCTGGCCCTGGTGACCATCGGCGCGCTGAACTGGGGCTGCGTGGGCATTTTTCGTTTTGACCTGGTGGCCTGGATCTGCGGCGGCGCGGCCTCTGTGCTGAGCCGGGTGGTTTACACCCTGGTGGGCATTGCAGGCGTCTGGTGCATCTCCCTGCTGTTCCGGGATACGGAGGCGGAGCGGGAGCATTAACCCCGCCCCCGGAAGAAGTCCGGGCGCGAATCCGATTTGACTCCTCGCCGGTCTTGCGGCCGGGGGAAAAAAACGGTATAATGACAGGGTCCGCCCGGTGCGGATCCTGTCATTCGTTTTTCCCGGACGGCGTGAAATATACCTAAAGAGGTGCATCATATTGACGGTGATCGATATTTTCTCCGGCTTCCTGGGCGCGGGCAAGACCACGCTCATCAAAAAGCTCATTGCGGAGGCCTTCCGGGGCCAGAAGCTGGTGCTGATCGAGAATGAATTCGGCGAGATCGGCATAGACGGCGCCTTCCTCCGGGAGGCGGGCGGCCAGGCTGCGGATCTGGAGATCACGGAGATGAACTCCGGCTGCATCTGCTGCAGCCTGGTGGGGGATTTTGCCAGCGCCCTGGATCTGGCCCTGGACCGATTCCACCCGGACCGGGTGCTCATCGAGCCCTCCGGCGTGGGGAAGCTCAGCGACGTAGCCGCCGCCGTAGCCGGCCTGAAGCGGGCGGATGTGCGGCCCGGCGCCTGCATCACCGTGGCGGACGCCCTGCGCTGCAGGATGTACGCCAAGAATTTCGGGGAATTCTATACGGATCAGATCGCCTCCGCAGACCTTGTGGTGCTGAGCCGCACCCAGGGGCTGAGCGAGGAGAAGCTGGAGACCGCCATCCATATCCTGCGGGAGATCAAGCCGGAGCTCAGCCTGGTCACCACCCCCTGGGATGCCCTCTCCGGGGAACAGATCTATGCCGCCGCTTCCGCCGGCGGTCACTGGGCGGAAGCCCTGCTGGAGGAAGCGCATCACCATCACCACGATGACGACGATGACGATGACGACGGCGAGCATGAGCACGAGCACCATCACGGGCATGGCCATGACGGGCATGGCCATGAGCACGAGCACGAGCATGAGCACCACCATCACGACCATGACCATGACCATGAGCACCATCATCACCACGAGGGGGAGCATGACGCGGACGAGGTATTCCAGAGCTGGGGACGGGAGACCCCGCGGCGCTACAGCGCCGAGGAGCTGGAATCCATCCTGGATGCGCTGGAGGACGAGGCCCGCTTCGGGCCGGTGCTCCGGGCCAAGGGCATTGTCCCCGATCCGGAGGGCGGCTGGCTGGAATTCGACTATGTGCCCGGGGAAAAGCAGCTGCGGAAGGGCAGCCCGGAGGTAACGGGGCGCATCTGCGTCATCGGCGCCGGGCTGAAGGAAGAAGCCCTGGGCGAAGCATTCGGAGGCATCTGATGGCAAAGAAAAAGAAGAGAGCGGAGATCGGGGTCTACGTATTCGCCGGCTTTCTGGAGGGGGGCAAGACCAGCTATATCCGCAGCCTTCTTTCCGGGCCGGAGGTGCCGAAGGATATGCGCCCCCTTGTCCTGCAGACGGAGGAGGGCATGGAGGAGCTGGAACCCATCCCCGGCCTGGCCATGACCGTGCGGCAGATCACGGAGCTGGAGGAGATCACCCCGGAGCGGCTGCTGGAGCTGGAGGATGAATCCGACTGCAACACCATCCTTCTGGAGCTGAACGGCATGTGGCAGGAGGCGGATATCTTTGCCCGCTTCCCGGAAAACTGGATCCCCTTCCGGAAATTCGTCCTGGCGGACGCCGGGACCTTCCTCACCTACAATGCAAACATGCGGGCCCTGGCGGCGGACAAGCTCCGGGACAGCACCGTGGTGCTCTTCAACCGCTGCACCGAGAAAACCGATCGGCTGGCGCTCCACAAGGTGGTTCGGGCGGCCTCCAGGCAGGTGCCCATCTTTTTCGAGCTGCCGGACGGCACCGAGGAGCCGGACGACATTCCGGATGAGCTCCCCTTCGACCTGAATGCGGATATCGTGGAGATCGAGGACAGGGACTATGCGGAATGGGAACGGGATATCTCCGAGGAACCGGAAAAATACGAGGGAAAGATCCTCCGTCTCCGGGGCTTCGTGGTAAAAAGCCGGGATAAGCGGCCGGGCCACTTCGGTTTCGGGCGGCAGGTGATGACCTGCTGCGAGGCGGATATCGCCTTTCTGGGCTTCCCGGCGGTTTGCCTGCCGGAGAGCCAGCCGGTGAGCGGAAGCTGGGTGGAGCTCACCGCCCGGGTGGAGCTGCAGCGGAGCGGGAAGGATATCCTGCCCGTGCTCATGACCCTCACCTGCGACCGGGCAGAGAAACCCGCCAATACCCTGGCCACCTTCTACTGATATCGGACAGAAATCAATCCCGGCGAAAGGTTTATCGATGGAAACAAAGCAGACTGTACCCTTTAAGGAGATGTTCCCCTGCTGCTTCGGGACGAACGCCGTCCTCCAGGCGGGGTTGGAAACGGCCCTGGTTCGCTCCGCGGACCTGGATCGGGAGACCGCCTCCATGCATCTGGAGGTGGAGTTCCGGGAGGCGCCCGCTCCCGTGGTGCTGAGCACCGCGGAGGAACGCATCGCGGAGCAGTACCATCTGGCCCGGGTGGATATCCGTCCCCTGCTGGCCGCGGCGCCGGAGGCGAAGAAAAAAGGAGAAAAGGGCGGACCCAGGCCCGGCAAGGTGATCTATGGAAAAAAGGTCACGGGCCGTCCCGTGCCCATCGGCGAGCTGACCCCCGAATCCGGCCGGGTGACGGTGGAGGGGGAGGTTTTCGGCCGGGAGGTGAAGGAGGTCCGGGGCGGCAGTCACGTCTTCTCCTTCAATGTTACGGACCATACCGGCAGCCTCCATGTCACCCGTTTCCTGAAGGCCGAGGAGGGCAAGGATCTGGAGGCTGTGCAGGATGGGATGTACCTGCTCCTCTCCGGCACGGTGAGCTATGACCGCTGGCATGGGGATATCGCCATGGAGCCCCGGAACCTCCAGCTCATGGAAAAGCCCCGGCGGGAGGACAGGGCCTCCGTCGGCAAGCGGGTGGAGCTGCATATGCACAGCCGCTATTCCCAGCTGGACGCCCTGACGGACGTCGCCCAGCTGGTATCCGCCGCCGCCCGCTGGGGCCATCCCGCCGTGGCCCTTACGGACCACGGGGTGCTTCAGGGCTTCCCCGAGCTTTGCAATGCGGGGAAGAAATACGGCATCAAGGTCATCTACGGGGTGGAGGGCTACTTTGTCAACGATGTGGACGACCGTGTGGCGGTCACCGGCCCCGGGGACGCGGATTTTCATGACCCCTATGTGGCCTTCGACCTGGAAACCACCGGTCTCCGGGCGGATCGGGATCGGATCACGGAGATCGGCGCCGTGCTCATGCAGGACGGGAAGGAGCTTGACCGGTTCCAGACCTTTGCGGATCCGGGAATCCCCATCCCGGCGGAGGTGACCCGGCTCACGGGCATCCGGGATGAGGACGTGGCCGGCGCGCCCTCGGAGGAGGCGGCTGTGCGGGCCTTTCTGGATTTCGCGGGCAGCCATGTCCTCTGCGCTCACAATGCGGATTTCGACCTGGGCTTCCTGGCGGAGGCCTGCAGGCGGTATGCCATTCCCTTTGATCCCACGGGGGTGGATACCCTGATCCTCTCCCAGAGCCTTCTGCCCATCAAAAAGCACAGTCTGGATTCCGCCGCGGGCTATCTGGGCCTGCCGGAATTCCGGCACCACCGGGCTTCGGACGACGCCGCCACCTGCGGTCTGCTGCTGAAGGCCTTCTATGACCGGCTCCGGGCCAAAGGCGCGGAAAGGCTCAGCGACCTGGGTCCCATCATCTCCGCCCTGCGGAAGGACTACGACGGCCGGCGGCAGCCCAAGCATATCCTCCTCCTGGTGAAGGAGCAGCGGGGCATCCGCAACCTGTACGAGCTGGTCTCCCGCGCCCACCTGGAGCATTTCAAAAAGTATCCCATCATCCCCAAAAGCCTGCTTATGTCTCTGCGGGAAGGGCTGCTCATCGGCGCCGCCTGCGAGAGCGGGGAGTTTTTCAAGGCCGTCACCGCCCGGCGGAGCGATCGGGAGCTCAGACGTATCGGCTCCTTCTACGATTTTCTGGAGATCCAGCCCCTGTGCAACAACGTCTTCCTCCTGCGCAACGGCACCGCCGGGAGCGAGGAGGAGCTGCGGGAGTACAACCGCAAGGTGCTGCGCATCGCCGATGAGCTGGGCAAGCCCGTCTGTGCCACGGGGGACGTGCATTTTCTGGAGCCCTCCGACGAGGTCTTCCGGCGCATCCTCCTGAGCAACAAGTATTCCGACTGCGACGAGCCCCTGCCCCTGTACTTCAAGACCACGGAGGAAATGCTGGCGGAGTTCGCTTATCTGGGGGAGGATCGGGCCCGGGAAGTGGTGATCGACAATCCTGTGCGGATCGCGGAGAGCATCCAGGAGGTGGCTCCCCTGCCCACGGGCCTCTTCCCCCCGAAGATCGAGAATTCCGAGCAGCAGCTGAAGGACCTCTGCTACGAAAAGATGCACCGCCTCTATGGGGACGAGCCCCCCGCCCTGGTGAAGGAGCGGATGGAGACGGAGCTGAACAACATCTGTTCCCGGGGCTACGACGTGATCTACATGTCCGCCGTTAAGCTGGTGCAGAAGTCCAACGCCGCGGGCTATCTGGTGGGCTCCCGGGGAAGCGTGGGCTCCTCCCTGGTGGCCTATATGTCCGGCATCACCGAGGTGAACGCCCTGCCCGCCCACTACCGCTGCCCCAACTGCCGCCATGTGGACTTCGAAGCCGGGGAGGGCTGCGCCTGCGGCGTGGACCTGCCGGACGCCCTGTGCCCCGTGTGCGGCTCCCCCTACGTGAAGGACGGCTACCAGATCCCCTTTGAGACCTTCCTGGGCTTCGGGGGCGACAAGGTGCCGGATATCGACCTGAACTTCTCCGGGGAATACCAGGCCCAGGCCCACCGGGATACCATCGAGCTCTTCGGCGCGGATCACGTGTTCCGGGCGGGCACCGTGGGCACCATTGCGGAGAAGACCGCCTTCGGCTATGTGAAGAAGTACATGGAGGAACGGGGGCGGCAGGTCTCCAAGGTGGAGGAAAACCGCCTGGCGGCGGGCCTCACCGGCGTCAAGCGCACCACAGGGCAGCATCCCGGCGGTCTGGTGGTCATCCCCCAGGACAAGAGCATCTACGATTTCTGCCCGGTGCAGCATCCGGCGGACGATCCCAATACGGATATCATCACCACCCATTTCGAGTACCATTCCATGGAGTCCAACCTGCTGAAGCTGGATATGCTGGGGCACGATGATCCCACCATGATCCACATGCTGGAGGCCCTGACGGGAGTGGACGTAAAATTCCTGCCCCTGGATGATCCCCAGACCATGCTGCTCTTCCGCTCCCCCTCCGCCCTGGGTCTGCCGGAGGACGATCCCATTATCGGCAAGACCGGATCCATCGCCGTGCCGGAGTTCGGCACCAAGTTCACCCGGGAGATGCTGGTGGATACCCAGCCCGGCAAGATGAGCACTCTGGTGCGGCTTTCCGGCTTCTCCCACGGCACGGACGTCTGGCTGGGCAACGCCAAGGACATCATCCAGAGCGGCACCGCCACCGTGGACGAGGCCATCGGCTGCCGGGACGACATCATGCTCACCCTCATCGGCTACGGGCTTCCCGCCAAGCGGGCCTTCAAAATCATGGAGACCGTGCGGAAGGGCAAGGGCCTGGATGAAAGCATGGAGGCGGACATGAAGGGCGCCGGGGTGCCGGAGTGGTACATCGAATCCTGCAAAAAGATCAAGTATCTCTTCCCCAAGGCCCACGCCGTGGCCTACGTCATGATGGCCCTGCGCATCGCCTGGTTCAAGGTCCATATGCCCCTGGCCTTCTACTGCGCCTATTTCACCATCCGCTGCCCGGGCTTCGACCTGAAGATCGCCTCCGCCGGGGTGGAGACGGTGCGGCGGAAGCTGCAGGAGCTGGCCCGGAACATGAACGACCTGAAGCAGGCGGAAAAGGACCTGTATACCGGGCTGGAAGTCGTCTACGAGTTTTACCTCCGGGGCTTCTCCTTCGCTCCCGTAAGCCTGAAGAAGTCCGACGCCACCCGCTTCCGCATGGAGGGCAATCAGCTCATCCCCCCCTTCACCGCCATCGCCGGGCTGGGGGAGGCCGCCGCCCTGGATATTTACGAAAAACGGGAGAAGGACTATATTTCCATCGAGGATTTCGCCCTGGACTGCACCAAAGTCTCCAAGACCCATATCGAGCAGCTCCGGCAGGCGGGAGCCTTCGGGGACATGCCCGAAACCGCGCAGATGAGCCTCTTTTGATTCCGGGCGCAGCCGCTCAGCGGGTTTAAAAGCAAAGGAAACTGGCAAGGATAGAAGCATCCCTGCCAGTTATTTCTTTTCGAGGTGTTCCCATGAAACGCTTTGCCCCGCTGGTTTTCTGCCTGGCCCTGTTCCTCTCCCTGTGGGATTCCGCTCTTCGGGAAACGGAAGCTGCCGAAATCTCCGCCAAGGTCCTGCGCCTCCATGTCCGGGCCTCCGACGATACCCCCGCCGCCCAGGGACGGAAGCTCCTGGTGCGGGACGTGCTGGGGGAAACCCTGGCTCCCCTTCTCTCCGGCGCGGAGGACCGGGATGAGGCGGCCTGCCGGGCGGAGGCCGCCCTTCCGGAGCTGGGTAGAACGGCGGAGGAGGCCCTGGCCTTCCTGGGGGATCCGGAGCCGGTGCGTCTCCGCCTCCGCCGGGAGGAATTCCCGGAACGGAGCTATCCCGGGGTGACTCTGCCGGCGGGCGAGTATCTTTCCCTCCGGGCGGACCTGGGCTCCGGCCGGGGAGCAAACTGGTGGTGCGTGGTCTGGCCTCCCCTGTGCCTGGCCGCCTCGGAGGAGGAAGAGGAGGAGGCCCTGGATGTATTCTCCCCCGGGGAACGGAAGCTCATCGCTTCCCCGGGGCTCCGCTTCCGGTCCCGGCTCCTGGATTTCCTTCGCCGGATTTTCCCTCAGAGATAGATCGGTCTGCCCCGCTCATCCGGGATGAGGGTCAGGCGGTACAGCCAGGAGTTGATCACATCCCGCCATTCCCGGGCGGAGCGGACCTGCTCGGCGAACCGCTCCCGCACCCGGAGGAAGACGTTCGCCGGGATCAGGCCCTCCAGAGCGTCCCAGGCCTCCGCCATGGCCTCGGCGGCGGCGCAGCCGGAAAAATGATCGTCATAGATCCGCTGGAGAAGGGTCCTGCCGTCCTTCATCCGGTAGTCATAGGAAAGGCGGTGGAAGAACAGCAGCAGCTCCTCCGGGCAGGAGTCGATCCCTGCGTACATCTGGCCCAGCTCCTGGCCGTACTGCTCCGTAAACCCCGTCCCCTCCGGCCCCCGCTCCACCCCGATCTCCCTGCAGGTGGCCTTGTGATAGGTGCCCCAGCGGTCATATTCGTAGCCCTCCGGGCTCGGCCCGTAATGGGTACCCGGCACGCACATCCAGCCGATACCCAAGGGAACGGTATAGCGCTCGTAGACCTCCCTGGACCGCAGGAGGATATCGGTCACCGTCCCCGTCACCCGGGGTTCGTCGCCCAGGGTGAGCCGGGTCCACTCCCGAACCGCTTCTTCGGCGCTGAGACCCGGGTCCCAGGCCAGGCGGCCGAAGGCATAGAGGTTGGCGGCGGCAAGATCGTGGCCGGTCCAGTTGAAATCCCCGCCGGTGTTGCTCACGGCGCAGACCGCGGAGAGCGTATCCTTCACCTTCCCCGTTGGGCCGCGGAAATCCAGCACCTCCTTCATCAGGGGAGCCAGAAAGCACACGTGCCGCTGCTGTCCGGTGTACTCCTGGGCCAGCTGGAACTCCGCCATGCATTTCGTTTTCTCCAGCCTGACCAGCAGCGGAGAGACCGGCTCCCGGATCTGGAAATCCACCGGGCCGTTCTTGATCTGGAGATACACGTTTTCCGCAAACTGCCCGTCCAGGGGGGCAAAGGTATCGTACTGGGCTCTGGCCCGGTCCGTTTTCTGATCCCGCCAGTCCTGGGCGCAGTCATAGACGAAGCAGCGCCAGAGGATGCTGCCCCCGTGGGGCTTCACCGCCTCCGCAAGCATATTCGCCCCCTCCGCTTGGGTGCGGCCGTAGGTATGGGGCCCGGCGCGGCCCTCGGAATCCGCCTTCACCAGGAAGCCCGCCAGCTCCGGCACCGCCCGGAAAAGGCGGCTGCAGGTCTCCCGCCACCACCGGCGAACCTCCCCGTTCAGCGGGTCCGCCGTGGGAAGTCCCCCCTGCTCCAGGGGGGCGGAGAAGCTGACGCTGAGCCAGAGGGAAACGCCGTATTCCCCCAGGGTCTCCCCGATCTGCCGCAGCTCCCGGTCATACTTTCCCGTGAGCAGCTCCAGGGCCTCCCCCTTCACGTTCACATTGTTGATGCAGCAGCCGTTCAGCCCCACCGAGGCCAGAATCCGGGCATAATCCCGGGTGCGGCCATCGCACACGGGCCGGCCGTCACGAAAGAAGAAGGAGGGACCGGAATAGCCCCGCTCGATGCTGCCGTCCGCGTTGTCCCAATGGTCCAGCATGCGGATGGGGTAGGCGGGGGCGTAGGCCCCGGAGGGGATCTCCTCCCCCAGGGTCAGCTTCCGCAGCAGGGAAAAAGCGCCGTACAGCAGCCCTCTGCCCGTTCCGGCCAGGATCAGGTCCTCCCCCTCCCGGCGGATGCGGAAGCCCTCCCCTTCTCCGGCCTCTTCCCGCAGGCACAGCGCGGGACCGGTATCCCGGCGCGGGGCCAGGGCCTGCTCCAGTTCCCGAAGGGCCGCACGCCCCTGGGGGGTACATACTTCTCCGGCCAACCGTCCCGCCCAGGAAGGCAGCTCTCCCGCCGGTTTCCGCTCCAGCCAAAGCATAGAATAGTCCATGATTTCCGCTCCATTTCTCAAAAAGGACAGCCCTTTGGCTGTCCTTTCAATGTGTCGACAAACCCCGTTTTGTCATCGCGAGGAGTACGCGCACGTCCCTGCGAGGGGCCCTCGCGCGCGGAATGGAGCAAAGC
>JBGUZS010000038.1:0-18621 GCA_045223835.1 Oscillospiraceae bacterium
CATGACCAGCTCCGGCCTGAGCCATGTGAAGCGGGAGAACGTGGAGGCCATGTTCGAAACCGTCAAGGAATACGGCAAATACTGATCGGACCTGAGGCTGACCTGTGCAGGAATAAAGCGGTCGGGAACGGATGGGTTATCCGTTCCCGATCTTCGTTTTGCCGGTTTTCCCGCGGATTGGGGCTCCGGATCCTGCGGTCATTCCCCGCAGGTCAGCAGGAGGGAGTCGGTCTCCCGGTCGTATTCCGCATGGAAGCCCAGGACCGCGGCCAGGTCCTGGAGGCGGAAGAAATTGTTGCCCCCCAGGTTATAGGCGCAGAGGTTCAGGGCCTCGCCGTCCGCCGTCAGGCTCTGTTTGCTGGTTTTCAGGGAGTCGGACCGGTCCGCTCCCGGGGTCAGCTCGCCCCCCACGGGGGTATAGGGCTCTCCGGCGGCGAGGGCGACGGCGTTCTGCTCCGGGTCATAGCTCACCTCAAACTGGGCGGCGGTCCCGCTCAGCAGCATGGCCAGGTCCCGAAGCATGACGTAGCTTTCCCCATTGATGCTGTAGGCCTCCGGCCGTACCTCTTCTCCGTTCAGCAGGATGTGCTGAGGGGAGGGGACGCACCGGCTGTTTTCCAGGGTGATCATCGTCAGATCTCCCCGGGGCGCGGCGTAATCCAGTCCGATGATGCCGCCCAGGCCGTCCCGGATGTATTCCGTCACCGCCTCGTCCAGCAGCATGCCGGTATCGAAGCTCTCCAGTCCGGCGAAGACCGAGTAGGTATCGCCGCCTGTGGCGCAGAAGTCGCTGGTGGCCACGGCGTAGATCTCCGTTTCGGAAAAGGGCAGACCGTTCACGCTCTGGATGCTGACCCGCCGGATGCTGTTGGGCGCATGGTAGGTGGAGGCGGGGTAGAGCGCGCCCTTATCATAGGGCTTGGTGGTATCCAGGGTCCACTGCAGGCCCGTGCAGTGGGGGAAGCCCCCCACCTGCTCCGGGGTGCGGAAGGTGGAGGCCTCCAGCGCCTCCAGCAGCTGCGCGCCGGTGCAGTAGACGACGCAGAGGGTATTATCGAAGGGATGTACGGTATTCACGTCTCCCCGGGTGACGGGGCCGATATGGATATAATCCCGGATGCCTCCGCCGTTGACGAGAGCGAGCAGATGGTCGGCGCCGATATGCAGCATATCCGGCCGTTCCCGGATGCAGGCATACAGGGCGTCGGAGGTCAGGTTGCCGTGATTGGTCTCCTGGGTGCGGTTATAGGCCCGGTCCCCCTCCAGCTCCACCTCGCTGGCCCCGATGACCTCGTCGAAGGCGGATTCCACCTCCGCTTTGATCTCCGCCGCGATGGCGCTCACCGTGGGATCCTGCTCCGCGTTTTCCAGGGGGACCAGACAGCGGCTTTCGATGGTCTTGGTCTTGTTGTCGATGATCACCGCGCCGATGTAGGCGGATTTGGTGCCTGTGGACTGGATGGGCTCGTCTGCCTCACCGGCGGTCATGAGGGTGTGGGAATGGCCGTCGATCACCAGGTCGATGCCCGAGACGGCGGCGTATACGTCCTGGGAACGGTTGGGCTCGCTCTCCCCATGGACGCCCAGATGGGTCAGGGCGATGACCAGATCCGCGCCCCCCTCCCGCAGGGCGTCCGCCTGGGCCTGGGCGCAGGCATACAGCTCCTGTCCGGCCAGGAAGGTCAGGCCCCGGACCAGGGCGGGGTTGGCCTTGGTCCGGCATTCCGGCGTTTCCAGTCCGAAGAAGCCGATGGTCAGACCGGAGGCGCCGGTATGGGTCCAGGCGGGCTCCAGCATCGGCGTGCCGTCCTCCCGCAGGATGGAGGCGCAGATCAGCGGGAAGTCCGCGGCTGCGATGTTCGCCTCCAGCTGCTCGATGCCGTAGTCGAATTCGTGGTTCCCGGGGATGGCCAGATCATAGCCCGCGGCGTTCATGAGCCGGATG
Organism: Oscillospiraceae bacterium; assembly: GCA_045223835.1. Taxonomy (GTDB): domain Bacteria; phylum Bacillota; class Clostridia; order Oscillospirales; family Oscillospiraceae; genus UBA1774. The sequence goes on from JBGUZS010000038.1 coordinate 1,946, forward strand.
GCCGAGGCGCCCTTGTCGTTGTTGACGGTGGGATCCCCCTGGGTGAAGTCCCCGGCGTCCACCAGCAGTACGTCCGCGCCCTGGTGCTCCAGCCGCAGCTTCATGTGGGCCGCCACGGCGTAGCCGGTGATCGCGCCGTGGATATCATTGGTGTGCAGGATGACGGTTTTGCCCTTCCAGCTTTTCGCGAGGTCGAGGCTGCCGATTTCCGCCGGGTAATCCGCCGCCGCAGGCAGCATCCCCAGCAGCAGAATGAGGGCCAGCAGCGCGGCCAGGATCCGGGAAGTACGTTTCATGGATCGTCCTCCTTGTGGGGCTGCGCCCCGTTGATTGACAAAAAAGCGGCGGAGCAGCGCGGATGATCGCGCAGGTCTGCCGCCGAAGGGAATCATACCATGTTCTGCGAAAAAGTCAATAAACCGCCGCGCTCACGTAGGCGCAGAAAAGAAAAACTATGCATTTTCCCATCGCCATGTTATCCTGTATCTGCAATGCCAGTTGAAGGAAGTGTCCTATGAAATCCGGATCGAGAGATATGACCGTCGGCAGCCCCCTCCGGCTGCTGACCGCCTTTACCCTGCCCGCCCTGGCGGGCAATCTGCTGAACCAGGTCTATTCCATCACGGACAGCATCATCGTCGGCCGTTATCTGGGCCAGACCTCCCTGGCGGCCATCGGCGTCACCATGCCCATCGTGCTGCTGACGGCGGCCATGGTCATCGGCCTGAACGTAGGCGTCGGCATCCTGCTGAGTCAGGCCTTCGGCCGCAAGGATATCGGCCAGATGCGCCATACCTTTGCCAACAGTCTCTATCTTGCCCTCATCATCGCCGTGTTTACCACCGGCGTCGGTCTGCCGCTGACCTTGCCGATCCTGAAGCTGATGGGTACCCCCTCCGCCCCCATGGCGGAGGCCGCCTCCTACATGCACATCAACTTCGCCACCACCATCTTCCCCCTGCTGTACTACCTGTTCAACAACGCCTTCCGGGGTATGGGGGACAGCATGACGGCCCTGTGGTGCCTGATCGTCTCGGTGGTCATCAATGTCTTCCTGGATATCCTGTTTGTGGCGGTATTCGGCTGGGGCGTACCCGGCACCGCCTGGGCTACGGCCATTGCCCAGGCGCTCAGCGTCGTCTTCTCCGCGGTCATGCTCTATCGGCGCTTCCCGGAGATGCGCCTGAGGCGGGCGGATTTCCGCCCGGATCGTCCCCTGCTGGGGGAGATCACGAAGCTGGCGGTGCCCATCGCCGTTCAGACGGGATTCAATAACCTGGGCAACGTGGTGGTGCAGAGCTGCATCAACGGCTTCGGCGAGGCGGTCATGGCGGCCTATACGGCGGCGAGCCGGCTGGGCACCCTGTCCCTGATGCCCGCGGAGACCCTGGGCAGTTCCATGTCGGTCTTCGCCGGCCAGAATTTCGGCGCGGGCAGACTGGGGCGCATCAAAAAGGGGGTGAAGGCCTCCTGGCAGCTGAACGTCATCATCTCCGTGATTCTGGGCGGCGTGCTGTTGGTTTTCGGAAAATCCTTCATCGGCCTGTTCCTGAAGGATCCCAGCCGGGAGGTCACCACGGCGGCCTACCGCTTCCTGCTCTTCGCCGCGGTGCCCGGGATTCTGAACGGTATCATGTGCATCTATCAGCAGACCCTTCGGGGCGTGGGCAAGGCGACCCAGGCGGTGATCGGCGGCTTCATGCAACTGGGGGCCAAGGTGCTGGTGGCGCTCCTGGGCGCCAGGGTGATCCTGCAGCTGGACGTGGTTTGGCTGGCCTGGCCCGTCAGCTTCGTGGCCGGCACCGTCTTCCCCTTCCTGGTCTACCGGCGGATGATCCGCGGGGTGCCGGAGGATGAACCGGAACAGAATGAAAACACGGAGGCAAAAGCCTGATCATCGAAACCGAAAGACTGCTCCTGCGTCCCTTCCGCGAAAGCGACGCGGCCGATGTGCCGGAATACCCGGCGAGCCGGCGGTGAACTGCTTTGCCTCCATGAAGCTGAACTCCCCGGAGGATGCGACGGCAGAGATGAAGACGGCAGCCCGCACTACGAGAACACCATGCAGTACGCCATCCTGAAGGAAGAATGGCGATTCTGAGAGGGGTCGGCTATGCGCCTTCTGTTTGAACTGGATAAGGGAGATCATTCCCTCTGCACCCACGAATTCTCGCGGCCTTCCGCCCGGGCCATCCTGATCCGGGACGGCAGGATCGCCATGGTACACAGCCTGAAATACGATTACTACCAGTTTCCCGGAGGCGGCATCAAGAAGGGGGAAGACCCTGTGCAGGCCGTGATCCGGGAGACCCTGGAGGAAGCGGGCCTGGCCGTGATCCCCGATTCCGTGCGGGAATATGGGCTGGTGCGCCGTATCCAAAAGAGCCTAGAGGATCCCACGGAGCGGTTTCTGCAGGAAAACTACTATTACCTCTGTGAAGCCGAGCCGGAGCAGAGGCCGCAGAAGCTGGACTCTTATGAAGCGGAGGAACGCTTCACACCGGAGTTCGTGGAGCCGGAGACGGCCATCCGCGTGAATCGCACGGGGGAGCACGGCTCCATGGACCCGATGTCGCTGGAGCGGGAGGCAAGGGTCCTGGAATTGCTTATGAAAGAAGGCTTCCTGCGCGGGCACAAAGGGAATAATGCACCAGAAACAAAGAGCCGGGAGTGAAGCCACTGGACTACTCCGCAGAAAGGCATTTTGTGCAGACCTTCATCCGAAAAAACAGGAGGGAGCGCCTGCTCTATGAGCTGACCACTCCGAAAAAACGCGTGGATGGCGCAGCCGCTTTTGCCATCAGGCAAGGGAGTTTCTGGACCCGGATAAGATTCTCCTGGAGGGCGAGGACCTGGAGCGCAGGCCGGAGTTTGCGCAGTTTGTCCGGCGGCATGACGAGCTGTGCCTGAGCCTCCGGGCACAATTTGGCTTGTTATGGCGCGGCGGATATTTTATACTGTATGTATCCCAGATGGATACGGGTCCGGAAGGGCCGCATGAAGGAAAGCAATTCGCCAACGGGAAAGGAGAGTCTATGCGTGATCATTCACTGAGCCCGGAGACGCTGAGGGAGCTGGAAGAGAAATGCTATAAAATCCGGGGGGATATCCTCAACCTGGTCTACCGCTTCGGCATGGGCCACCTGGGCGGCGAGCTCAGCATGGTGGAGGTGGCGGTGGCCCTGTATTACCGCTACATGAACTGGGACCCGAAGGATGTGAAGAACGAGGACCGGGACCGCTTCATCCTTTCGAAGGCCCATTGCAGCGAAACCCTGTACAGCATCTTTGCCGACATGGGGATCTATACCCAGGACTATATCGTGGAGCATTTCGAGTGCCTGGATAACTCCCGGTTCGGCCAGCATTCCAACCGCCATTATGTTCCTGCCATCGAGGTTTCCGCCGGCTCCTTGGGCCACGGACTGCCCATCGCCGTGGGCTATGCCCTGGGCGCACGGGTGCAGAAGCAGGATTACCGGGTTATCGTCATGGTGGGGGACGGGGAGCTGGACGAGGGCACCAACTGGGAGGCTATGCAGGCCGCGGCCCAGTTCCAGCTTGGCAATCTGGTGTGCATCGTGGACCGCAACATGCTCCAGATGACCGGTTTCACCGAGGAGCTTATGGCCCAGCGGGACCTGGAGGCGAAGGCCAGAGCCTTCGGCTGGGACGCCATGACCATTGAGGACGGCAACGACATCGCCCAGGTCTGCGCCGCCCTGGAGAAACTGCCGGAGCGGGATCATGCGCGCCGCGCCGCGCCGCTCTTCATTGTTTCCAACACGGTCAAGGGCAAGGGCGTGGACTTCATGGAGAACACGTTCAAATGGCACGGCGGCGGTCTGGCGAAGGAACAGCTGGACGAGGCGCTGGCCTCCATCGAGAAAAACAGAAGGAGGGTGTGAGCATGGCTGTCGTAAAAACCACCTATGATTTTGACCAGATGCTCTCCAACGCCAGGGAAGCCTACGGGGAAGAGCTGCTGAAGATGGCCGACGAGGGCCTCAACTTCGTCTTTACCTATTCGGATAACGTGGCCCCCTCCACGGCTGCGGGCAGGATGTGTCAGAAATACCCCGAGCGCTGCTTCAACTTCGGCATCGCGGAGCCGGATCAGGTGGGCGCCTCCTGCGGGCTGGCTCTCAGCGGCCTTGTGGTGTATTCCCAGGTTTTCGGGCCCTTCCTGCCCCTGCGCGCAGCGGACCAGATTCACACGGATATCGCCTATAACGATGTGAACGTGCGCCTTATCGGCACCCATGCGGGCTGCACCTCCGGCGGTGGTCCCACCCACAACGTCATTGCGGACCTGGCCTTCTACCGGGCCGTGCCGAACCTGACGATCTTCGTCCCGGCGGACGCGGGCCAATGCATCAAGGGCATCCGCCAGTCCTACAGCTTCCAGGGCCCCATGATCATCCGTATCAACCGGGGCGGCTCGCCCAACGTCTATGCCGATCAGGATTATCCTCTGGAGTTCGGCAAGGCCATTGAGACCGTGGAAGGCTGGGACCTGACCATCATCTCCTCCGGCTCCAGCGTCTACTGGTCCATGATTGGCGCCAAGCTCCTCAGGGAGCGTTACGGCCTATCCGCCCGGGTCATCGATATGCACACCATCAAGCCCCTGGATTATGCCATGATCGACAAGTGCGCCGACGAGACCGGCAACGTCTTCACCGTGGAGGAGCACTCCGTCAACGGCGGCCTGGGCGGCGCGGTGGCGGAATACCTGCTGGAGCGGGGCTTCCTGGGCAAGTTCAAGCGCATCGGCCTGCCGGATGAGTTCGCCGTGCTGGGGGATCCGGACGAGGTCTATCGGTATTACGGCATGGACCCCGAGGGGATCGCCAGAACCGTCGCGGAATGCATGAAAAAGAAATAAGGAGGGAACATCCGATGAAATGCTTACAGGTCACCCGGCCGGGCGATCTCCGCTCCGCCGATCCGGAGAAAAAGGCGTTGATGGAGGTCGTGGAGGTCCCCGAGCCGCAGATCACCAGCCCTACAGAGGTGAAGATCAAGGTAGCATACTGCGCCATCTGCGCCTCCGACCCCCATGTGGCCCAGAACATCTTCGGCCGCACGCCGCCCTACGGCATGGGCCATGAGATCTCAGGCGTCATCGTGGAGATGGGATCCGGCGTCAACACCAAGGGCCTCAAGGTGGGGGACAAAGTAGCCGGCAATTTCCTGCGCGCCTGCGGCCGGTGCTACCACTGCCAGAATGGCCACCCGGAGTTCTGCACCAACGCCATTGACGAGGGCACGGCCCCCGGCTACGCCGAGTACGTGGTCTGGGACGAGAGCCAGGTCTGGAAGATCCCGGAGGATATGCCCCTGCGCAAGGCCTGCCTGCTTGAGCCCACCTCCATCGCCGTCCGGGTCACGGACCGCGCAGACCTGATGGTGGGCCAGCGTGTCGCCATCCAGGGCGGCGGCCCCATCGGCCTGCTGTGCGCGCAGATGCTGAAGATGCGGGGAGCGACAGATCTGACCGTCATCGAGCCCCGGGCCGACCGCCGGGCCTTTGCGCTGAAATTCGGCGCGGACCATGTGATCGACCCGACGGTCACGGATGTGGTGACCGAGTGCGCCCGCCTCACCGGCGGCCTGGGCTATGATGTGGTGATCGAGGTCACCGGCGTGCCCGCCATCGCCGGCATTCCCCTGAAGATCGCCGCGGACGGCGGCACCGTTATGTACATTGCCATGTATGACGAGGGCTTTGCCATGTCCGTCCCCATGACGGATACCTTCCATAACCGCAACCTGACCCTCCGGGCCACAAAGGTGGCACCGTACTGCTTCCCCCGGGCGGTGCAGATCCTCTCCCGCATGGTGCTGGACGACTTCATGCCCATCTCCTTCCCCCTGGAGGAGATCCACAAGGCCTTCGAGACCTATTTCACCGGGGACTATCTCAAGGTACTGATCAACTGCAATGCCGATCTGGCGGAGCGGTAATTCGCAGAACGGCCTGCGGCATGAACGCCGTTCGGGATCAGGGATAACCGATGAACGGAATACCGCTCTGAAAAAGCACCGGAGTGACGACGCATAACAGAAACGCTCCCGCGGGAAACCGGCACGTGCCGCCCTCGCGGGAGCGTAATTTTGGATGTATAGATGTATAGTCAATATCGGCAAATAGATTTGCGGTTTTGCTGCGAATCGTCTTTTAAAAGAATGACGCCGTCCGCGATATTTAGAGAGTTCATTGAGCGCATCGGATGAATAATTACCCACATATGTTTAGTCCTCTTACGGCTGATTCTCCCGCCACTTTTTCAGCACCTTCTCAACCTGTGCGATCAACTGCTCCTTGTTCGGCATATACAGCACATAGCGGGAGGCAAAGATGTTGTTGGACAGACCGCCCAAAGCGTATTCGGCGGTGATGCTGTCTTTTTCCGTGCAGAGGATGATGCCGATGGGCGGGTTGTCGTCCGGGTCGTTGACCTCGGCGGCGTAGTAGTTCAGATATAGATTGATCTGCCCGGCGGCCTCCGGCGTCAGCTTGGTGGTTTTCAACTCGATCAGCACATAGGCGCGGAGAATCTTGTTATAGAACACCATATCAACATAGTAATGGGTGTTGTTTAACGTCACGCGCTGCTGGGTGCCGACGAACATGAAGCCGCGCCCCAGCTCCAGCAGGAACTTTTCGATCTGCTGCACCAGCGCACGCTCCAGATCGCTTTCCATCACAGGCTTGTCCTCTGGCAGACCGAGGAACTCAAACACATAGGGATCACGGATGATGTCAGCGGGCTCCGCAATTTCGATACCCTTTTCAGCCAAGGCCAGCACTTTCTCCTTGTTTGTTTCGCCGCGGGAGAGAAGCAGCCGCTCAAAAAGCGAACTGTTGATTTGCCGCTTCAGCTCGCGGACGGACCAGTTGGCGTTGACGGCTTCCTTCTCATAAAAGCTGCGCTTATCCGGATCGGAAATGGACAGCAGCTCACAATAATGCGACCAGCTCAATTGTCCAGACACTGTCTGGACTTTTTCATAAGTCATATAAAATTGCCGCATATTATAAAGATTCGCCCGGGAAAAGCCCTTGCCAAATTCAGCCGTCAGCACCCGGGCCAGCTCTTTCAGCGTCTGCTTCCCATAGTCGGCGCGCTCCGGAACGGTCTGCTCATGTTCAGAGATGATGCGACCGATATTCCAGTAGGTATTCAGAAGCTCGCTATTGACCTGTCTGGCCACATTGCTGCGGGCAGAGTCAAGAACCGTCTTGATCTCCGCCACAATACCCTTCATGGCCGGCATGAAAGCGTCATGACTGCGTTCCATTCCAACTACCTCCAAGAGTATCGACTTCATACGATTTCCATCATCTAATGTACCACAGTTACCGGCAGAGTTCAATTCATCTGGATGCACGGGAAACGCACTCATGCAGCCCGCCGCGGGCGGGCAGCTCATTGCGGCTGGATTAAACGGCGCTGACGCGCCTGACGGCCGCTGGTTCGAATCCCCATTGCAAATGCAAAAACCCGCCGGGAAAATATCCCCTGCGGATTTTTGTGTTTGCACGTCAGCATGGAGAACCTTATATCTGCCGTCCCTGTAATTTGTATACTGCACCACTTTTTGAACGCGTTGTCAAAACCGGTGCAAAGGGGACGCTTGCTCTAAGACGGACCAGAGTTGAGCCTCTCTCCGCTTCACCGTCAAAACTGTATTGCATTTCGTCTTTTAATCAGGCTCAATAAGTCTGTTTTTGATTTCGATAATTCGCAGTTCGGGGAAATCGTACTTGTAGATTGATGCAATGATTATCTGATGATCGGAGAAATCACGCTTCAGAATATCCATCATTAGATTCACGTTCTCCTGGTCAATTTCTTTTCCGCTTGGGGAGTCAAGGATAATGGGTAATTTTACTCCAGTAACAGTCTCGATGGCAATAATGTACGCAAGCCGGAAAGCAAAAGCAGTCTTGTGGTAAACCGCACCGGACAGCTCTTTCAGGTTCGATGTAAACAGATATGTTCCCGGAAGAGAATCCTTGTCTCCTATTCCAAGCTCTGTGGCATATTTGATTAGATTATCTGAAATAGAGGATGCGACCTTGTTGTTCAGCTTCGTTACCATCGTGATCTCTTCGCGTATTGCCTTTAGCCGAGCCTCCAGTGTGGCTATTTCCTTTTTGATAGCAACAGGATTGAGTGGCAACCGAGAGACGGTTTTATCAAAGGACTCAATTAAAGACGCACTCTGAATAAATGAAAGCTGCTCATTCTCATGGTTATTCTTTTCTTTCAGTCTTGAAAGCTGGGATGAGAGATTGCCATAACGAACAGCTTCAATTTTTCTCTTTGCCACCAAGAGTTCGATGGAATCTGTGAGGCCGACGATATTGTCCTCCGTTACCGGGAATGTGCTTCCATCTGGTGCCTGTACAAGGAGCTTCATCTCAGCGACAAATTTCTTAAATTTTCGATTATCGGAAAGAAGCCCATCAATTCTGCGTAGTTCAGCTCTTGACCGCTGAAGGTCTATCTGTAGTTTGTCGATCTCAGTGCTGATTTCATCTTCATAAGAATCTGGAACTAAGGAGTCAGCACTATCCGATAGAGATTCGCGGTATTGTGCTACACTAAACATTTGCCTGTATTTACCCAGATCTCGTGCCACCCTAGCTTCTTCTGCAATTAACTCTGAGCAATCTGTGTTGGACAGCCCTCGGATCAGTTCTTCGATGTTGAAATGAATGCTGCCAATTACGACACCACGATTAATCAGGGTCCATCCTTTTTCCTGATCTACATAGAAAGCGCCAAGGAGGTTATTAAGGATATCCGTGTTTTCAATACCCCATAGCTTTGAATGCAACTCCTGCTGCTGCTCGGGCAGAACATACGTATTCTTTTCACCCGTACGCTTGTACTGAGCTTCAATAAAGGCGGTATTGTTGCGGAAAAGCGTAACACTTCCTGCGGCGTCGGCTTCGATAGTTAGCGTTATCTCGCAACGATCGAATTTAAGTCTTCGTGTATTGGGGATGCTATATCCAAGGCCATATAACAGACTCCGAAGAAGAGTTGTTTTCCCACGAGTATTCCTCTCGCTAAACACAAGATTAGCTGAGTCAGAAAAGGTAATATTGCGTTCAAATAGCCCCTCTTTTAGGTGGATTGATTTGATAATCAAAGGTTCACACCTCGTTTCACCTTGTTAATCACAATCCGATTCCGAACAATATTGTATAGAATGATTTGAACCAATCCGCGCTGCGTCTCATCATCGGCATTGTCCAGTTTGAGTTCGGAAATATAATCTGGCCACTTAGTCATGGCAAATTCGACGCACTTCTCAGCACTCTTTTTGTCCGATTGGAAGCTATTATAGTCGCAGAGAACCTTTATGAAGAATTCGCATCTTTCACAACAAGAATCGATCAAGCTGGAGTATTGATGGACTATTTCATCATATAGGCCAGCATCGAATTGCTCGACGAAAGTATTCTCACACCGCTCTACGTCAGTAGCGATTACCAGTATTGGCCAGATAATGTCCTTTTTACTTAGCTTGATGTCAGGATTACTCTTGGTGCTGTTTTTGAAAATATTATCATGCCACAAAGCGAAAAGAGTCTTGCTGATACCGGCAATGTTTAGATTTAGATCTCCAACAAAATCATCGATTACTTGGCGCACAACCTTGTATTTTTCTCGGTCGTCATCAGTTTCAAACGGAACAACTTGTATCATAAACTGACTTGTATCCAGTGGCTCCGCTATTCCAGACAGGTAGCCTAAGATGATTTTTTGGGATGATTCAGGTAATGAAGAAAACGATCTGTGAGCGTGACCATAAAACAGGCTCTTTGAAGCCTTTTCGTTGAGCGGATTTGGAGAATTGGTAATCAAGATCAAAGAACGCGTGTTGCCAGCCTTTTGATAACCCTCAGAAAGGGTAACCAAAGCCTCTTTCAGCTTTTTTCGAACATTCTTGAAGTCAGTGCTACTATGTTCAACGGCTTTGGCCTGAGCTAATATGTATTCTCCGTTGTTCATTTGTAATTCAATGTCTTCGTAATTACCCTCAAGACGTAGAGACTGGAGGTCTTCGATATTTTCCAGCATCAGAATAATCGCTGCATTGACCTGAAAGTCGAATCCGAAAGATACAGCATTTGCTCGTCTATTCTTGCTCAACTCATATCACCAACTTATCTATCTAGTTTATACTCAGCCACAAGGGTGATTTTGCCACCGTTTATCCAAGCGTGTCAGAACAGAAGTTGTATAAATGATTTGAGTTTGTGTTCGCATGTAGACTCTGTGTATATCACTTCTTATTCTGCAACAGCCCCACTACACTACTTTCTTTCTATAAGTGATACGGCTAATATTTGTATGACTAGACTATTGTTGCAGAATCAGATTCTATTTATAATCCAAGCGCATTTTTCACAGCATTATCGAGTTCAATCGCTGAAGGCAGAGTTGGGCCAGAAATGAACCGATTTGAAAACTCTTGCATTTTAAATCTCAGCTTCCTGACAGGTTCGATTGTCCGCATTTGCCCTTCTTCAACTATTGGACCTAGTTTATATGTATGAACAGTGATAACATCTGAAGCCTTTTCGGTTACCAGCGGGATGTCTGCTCCGATTATTTCTTCGAATTTTTGATAAACAATATCAGGAACGATGAAGTATAAACCGTTGTTGACAAGGTCGGAACGGGAATATATTAAGCTCTTTCGTATTATTTGCGGGATTAGTCGCTTATGGACATTAGCCCAGTTCATACCGTGTTCGGATCTGGGAATTGTAATACCTTCGCTGATATTTTTATAAGCGTACCAATTGTCGCGGTAGTTGCCTGTAATATCGATACTTTGCACTTCGATGCCAGTATATTCAACGAGGTGCTGGTTGACTACTTTTGCAAGAACCCAATCCATCGAGCAGGAGCGGCTAAGATTAATCTCATGACCTGAGTGCATCCCAAGCGCAACTACAAATGGGCCGTTGTCTCTTCGGTGCGCAACATACTCCGAATATGTATAAAATGGTATTTCGCCAAATGCGTCCCTTGCAACTTCTCTAAGTGTTTCAAAGCTGTTGACATATAAGCGATTGGGGCAGATGACACAATCACCATATGGTGAGGTAACACTACAAGTTCCATAAGTAACCGTTGAATCGTGATTTCTCTTATTGCAGGGGATTTGTACAAAGGGACAGGCACCTATACGCCAAAGAGAACGGCACTCATCAGATGTATCATTTGGAGCATACCCAAAGATCTCTATAATATCCTTGTTAGGGCGATTCACTCTCATTGATCGTTACCTCCTATCATTTCAAGCACCTTTTCGCCTATGGCGCGAGCTAATAATGGCGGTACGGCATTGCCAACCTGTTCGTATTGTTGTGTCATATTTCCCGTGAATATATACCTATCAGGGAAACTTTGAATCCGAGCTGCCTCTCTAACCGAAAGGGCTCTGGCTTGGGTCGGGTGGAAGAAGCTTCCCCAATGCGGATCACATTTTGTCATTATGGTTGAACATAAATCATTGGGGTCTAGTCTGCCATACCTTTTTGTGTGATCACTTCTTCGAGCTCTCTTCAATCCTGCTGGGAGCAAGTCAAACGGTATATCTCGCCAACTACCTCCTTGCGGGATGTGTTTAAGGCGCTCCATGTTAATTGCAGACAACTTTGAGCAGTAATGCGAGGTGATTTCTTTCGAGCCTTCTCGTGCATACTCTTGAAAGCTTGTCATAGCGTTAGAAGAATAATTGTACGTACCGTTACTATCGCCGCCCTTTATTTCGGGGAGATCTCCAATTGCATCCCATACAGTAGTTTTTGGTTTCAAAACATACTCATCTAAGGGTGCAAGGTTATAGCATAATTGCTTTGACCCTTGGAAGTTCGCTACGGCTGTTGCGTAATACTCTGGTTCGGGAAAATAAATTTCCTTTGCATAATTGCGTAAAGCAATAAATACTGTTCTGAAACGCATTTGGGGAACGCCATAGTGTCCAGCAAACAAGATACGATGATTCACTTTGTAGCCAAGTTCCTGAAGGATTTTATAAATTTGCTCAACTACTGTACCCCTGCCTAATGAGATGATACCTGGAACATTTTCTATTACCACTGCTTTGGGGCGTATCTCTGCTACAATTCGTAAATATTCCTTAAACAAATGATTACGGGGGTCATTCAATGAACGTACTGGTGCATTAACGGAAAAGCCCTGACACGGGGGGCCACCTGCAATCAGATCGATCTCACCATATTCTTTGACGAGGCTATGCAGTTCCCTCTCATCTACTTGCCGAACGTCTCCGACTATAACTTTTGTATCTGGATGATTTATCTGATAAGTATGTGCGTACTGTTCTACAAGTTCATTTGCTAGAACGGGAGAAAACCCTGCTTGCTCAAGCCCGCAAGACAAGCCCCCGGCCCCGGCAAATAGGTCGATCATATAGTGTTTCGACATAAAAAGACAACTCTCCTCTATGCTCAAAAGCAATTCAACGGTGATTTCGTATATCCATAATCAACTGCCCTATATAAATAACGTGCTGCAACAGATGAATAAGGTGACCATTTTGCACAGCATTGTTTTACTGACTTTGGTGAAACATCATCAGTTTGATATAACCACTTATATCCCTGTAAGAAAGCGGCATCTTCAATAGGTAGGATGTTTGACCTTCCTAAAACAAACAGGAGATACATCTTTGCAGTCCAAGCACCTATACCTTTGATCTGCATCAAATATTTTTGCGCTTCTATATCTTCCATTTGTTCTAAGTCGTTGAAAATGAATTGTCCATCATTGACAAGTCTTGAAAAATCGATTATGTATTTCGCCTTTGCATTCGAGATTCCGATACTGCGAATATCTGAAATCTGTAAATTGCTAATGCGGTCACTGGATATGTCTCCTTCGCACAAATCCTCAAAACGAAGAATAAGCGTATCTGACATCTTATTGGACAGCATCTGACCAATTATTTCTTCAACAATAAAGCGAAAAGAGTCTTCATGAACATTACACTCTATATCGCCGATTTCATCAATGAGCCATCCTAGCCGTACATCTGCTTTCTTTAGGTGTTGTATTTCAACGCTTTGCGAATCAAATCGCAACTTAGTACACATAGCAGCATACTCCTTTATCTCTTGGCAGGAGTGTTTTTTGGAGAAATCTCCATGATATCGCAAAAATCAACATTAAGTGCAGTGCATATCTTAACTAGCACTTCAAGGCTAACAAACTCGTCCTTTGCAAGCTTTGATATAGAGGCTGGGCTAATACCAGCCGCTTGCTGGAGATCCTTCTTTTTCATGTTTCTATCTATAAGGAGCTTAAAAAGCTTTTTAAAGGAGACCCCCATACTTAGCCTTCTCCCTTCTAAATAGTAGTGACGCTCAAGAGTCTAATCCAGATACTTGATTATACTCTGAAAACTTCATGCTTGCAAGAATAATTGAACAATTATGAATAGGAAATTCAATAACAGGCGATTAAGGCAGTCAACAGCGTGCTTACCACAGTACATACTCCGTCCCGGCCTCGGCGGAGATAGACACCATGTTCTTTGCCGAGCCGGACAGCTCGCACTCAATCCCAGCATCGTTCAGGATTAGCCCGAGCATATCGTTCAGACCCTGCTGCTCTCGGAGATTTGCGCCATTGCGTAGTCCGGGTGATAGCGCCAGATCGCGTTCATCAGCGCCAGCTTGTCCAACCGCACCGAAGTAGCCAAGGCCCGGTGTGTTGGCAGTAGCTCGAACAACGCAAGACACCCATCCTCCTCAGTAAAGAACAGGTACTGCACCTCCACAGGAACCCTATCGTCGGATTGATTCGCCACTTTCATTCCGAGCGCCTTTGTGGTATGACGGTGAGAACAAATGCTCATCTCTAGTATTACGTGAAGATGAGATAAAAGCCGCCATTGAGGTTGTATTTCGTCAACTTGGAAAAGAGCGGACGAAATATACCGATGCGCTCTGGCGCAAGACAGTAGAAAAGGTAACGGTGCATCCGGGTGGAAAATTTGAGTTTCAACTCAAATCCGGAGAAACTGCTACATATCAGTTCTAAGCACATTATATGCCGCTGACAATCCGTGCTCCTACACGGTACGTCAGCGGCTTTTTCATTGGCAAAACAGATAGTTGTACAGAAACCGGTGCAAAGGGGACGGCAAAAAAGCAAAAGCAGATTAACTGTCCCCTATGTGCTGCATGCGCACCGAAAAAATGAATAGCCTCAAAATCAGGCTCATTATTCTGGTGCGGAAAAGCCTGTTCACCATTATGATTCGTCAAATATAACTGGTGCAAAAAAGAGAGCAACCCCCGATTTAACGGGGGCGCTCTCAAAAAAAGGTGGACGCCAGCTTGTTCTCCAAGCTGACGTCCAAGTATGGTCCGAGTGACTGGATTCGAACCAGCGGCCTCTTGAACCCCATTCAAGCGCGATACCAAACTTCGCCACACCCGGATTTCTGTTCAGCTTTTGTATATTAGCACAACGGTCTGCGGAATGCAAGGGTAAATTTCGAAAATTACCGGAAAGGAAAAAGGGGAGAGAAAAACCGCGGAGAAACGCGGCCTCAGCCCTCCCCCTGACCGTCAGCGGGGGCCTGGGCGGCCTTCTTGGCCTTCTCCTGGAGGCGCTTCAGGCGTTTCAGGGATTCCTGCTGCTTCTGGTACTTCTTCTGGAAGAAGGCCCTTGCCTCCTCCCCGGCGGGGTACACCGTGCGCAGAACGCTGTATCTGCCGCTGGGGCGGCGGGAGAAGCGCAGGCGCAGGAAGGCTTCATGCCCCTTGGCGCACTTCACCAGGCCGATCTGCCGGTCCTTGTTCTGGGGGACCCAGGCGCGGCAGCGCAGTTCCTCCCCGCATTCCGGGCAGCGGAAGCGGCACAGGGCGGGGTGATGCAGAGCGTCCCCCGGGGAGTCGAAGCCCGTCTCCAGCTGCCGCTGCGTTCCCGGCGGCAGGGCGGGACCGGGACCCAGCTCCTCGTATTCCCGGATGCCCCGGCGGATATCCGTGGCGGCGCAGATGGCGGCGGCATAGCGGGCGTCGTTCAGGGAATCATGCTGCTCCAGATCCAGGGTGATCCCCAGGGCTTCCGCCGCATCCGTCAGAGAGGTGCTGGTCTCGGTGCGGCCCAGGAAGCTGTCATAGATGAGGCGCAGGTCGTACACCTGCTCCGGGACCCAGGAGGGATCCAGGCCCCAGGCCTCCAGATTGGCGCAGAGGACCCGCTCATCCTCTCCGCCCCAGGCGAAAAGGTCAAAATCCCCGCCCCCCTGGCAGCACCAGGCGCCGAACCGCTCCGCCGCCTCCGGGAAGGGGTCACCCCCCAGCATATCCGTCTCACTGATGTGGGTGAGCTTCTTCACCTTCCAATGGACCTGCCGGAAATACCGGGGCTTCACGGAGGCGCTGAATTCCCCCATGGTCCGGCCCTCCGGGTCCAGCATCACGGCGCCGATCTGGATGATCTCCCCGGGCATGAGGGCCTTGGGTACATGGGGATACTGCTTCCAGGGAAGGGGCTGGTTCCATTCCATATCGAAGACGACGGCCCGACGGCCGGGGTTGGGCAGTTGGTCCATATCCGCAGAACCTTTCTCGATGATTTCTCAGAACAGAAGGATGCCCACCAGGGCGGAGCACAGGATCCACACCAGGGGGTGGAGCTTCTTCAGCCTGGGGATGAGCTGAGTGCATACCAGCAGCGCCGCCGCCAGGACGACGCCCTTCCAGTCCGCCATGGCCCAAAGACGCCCGGCCCCGGGTCGGAGAAAGACCCCGTAGGCGATGGTGAGCCCGGCGCAGGTGATCAGGGCGGTGGAGGCGGGGCGGAGACAGCGGAAGACGGAATTCACGAAGGGATTATCCTGCACCCGTTTCAGGAAGGTGGCGATGAGCAGGATGATCAGGTAGGAGGGGGTGATGAGGCCCAGGGTGGCGACGATGGCCCCGGGGACGCCTCCCGCGGTGAAGCCCACATAGGTGGCGGTATTCACGCCGATGGGGCCGGGGGTGGACTCCGCCACCGCCACCATATCCGCCAGCTGGGCCCGGGTGAACAGGCCGGTGCGCACCGCCATATCGGAGAGGAAGGGGAGGGTGGCGAGACCGCCGCCCACCGCCAGGAGGCCGGTTTTGAAAAACTCCCAGAAGAGGAGGAGATACAGGCTCATTCCCCGCCATCTCCCTTCTTTCGCCGCAGCAGCTCCAGGATGATCCCCAGAGCGGCGGACAGGAGGACGAAGACCGGCGGCGTTACCCTGGTGAACAGGGCCAGGGCCAGGACGGCCAGATAGATCCCCAGGGTGAGGGGGCCGGTCACGGCCTTCTTCCACAGCTTCAGCACCGCGTTGAAGATCAGGACGCAGACGCAGACCTTGATCCCGGCGAAGGCCTTCTGGACATAGAGATTATCGGCAAAGGCGCTGATGAGCCCGGCCAGGCAGATGATGATCACCAGGGAGGGGAAGACCACTCCCAGGGTGGCTATCAGGCCCCCCAGCCAGCCCCGGGTCTTGCAGCCCACAAAGGTGGCAGTGTTCACGGCGATGACGCCGGGGGTGCATTGGCCCACGGCGAAGTAGTCTGCCAGTTCCTCCTCGGTGGCCCAGCCCTTGTGCTCCACGAT
>JBGUZS010000039.1:0-37686 GCA_045223835.1 Oscillospiraceae bacterium
TACGGTTCGCTCGGAGAAAGGGCCCGCCCAGCGGCGAGCTTGACTAATATACCATCGACGCTATCCCTTGTCAAGCATATTTTTCGCCCGTTGCGGGATTCTTTTTCCGCCGGGATACGAAGGGGCCGCGGGCCGGTTTTGCGGGCGGAATTGGGCGTTGTCCGCCCTTGCATTTTTATCCGGAGCATGATAAAATTTATAGTCAGCATGATCGACCGGAGAGGAGGCGCGCCCATGGATGTATATGCTCATATCCGGACCCTTGCGGAACGGGAGGAGCTGGGCCACGCCTTTCTCATCACCGGTCCGGATCCGGCTGAGCGGGAGAAGCTGGGGCAGTTTTGCGCCCAGGCCCTGCTTTGCGAAGGGGAGGGGAGCCGGCCCTGCGGCCGCTGCCCGGCCTGCCGGAAGGTGGAAAAGGGCATCCACCCGGATCTGCTGCGCCGGGAGCGTCTGCCGGATCCCAACAACCATGGAAAGAAGTTTCGGGATTTTAAGGTGGATCAGGTGCGGGAGCTGGGGGGAGAGGCCTACATCCTGCCTAACGAGGGGAAGCGGAAGGTCTTCCTGCTGCCGGAGGCGGACGCCATGAATCCCCAGGCCCAGAACGCCCTGCTGAAGCTCCTGGAGGAGCCTCCCGCCTATGCGGCCTTCCTGCTCCTGGGGCGGAACCCCGGGGCCTTTCTCCCTACCATAAAGTCCCGCTGCGTCAGTCTGCGGGCCGGAGGCGGCGCGTCCGAGGGGGGAGATCCGGAGGCGGCGAAGCTGGCGGAGGCCTGGATCGGAAGAAACGGACCGGCCCTGGCCGCCCTGACCTTCCGGGCGGAGAAGCTGGAGAGAGGGCAGTTCGATCAGCTGCTGGAAGGGCTTTACGCCGCCGCCGGACTCCGGGCCAAGGCCGGGGGCCCCGGACGGGAGCGGGCCCTGGAACTGGCGGAGCTGGCGGAAAAGCTCCGGAGCATGAGAAAAGTCAACGTCAGCCCGGGCCTGTGCATGGGCCTGCTGCTGAGTACCGTGGAGGATTGAGGAGAGATTATGCCGGATGTGATCAGCGTGCGGTTTCGCGGCCGCGGCAAAGCTTATGATTTCGATCCCGGTCCCCTGACCCTGCATGAGGGGGACCAGGTGGTGGTGGAGACGTCCAAGGGCATCGAGCTGGGGGCCTGCGTCAGCGAGGTTCACGACCTGCCGGAGAACAGGGTCTATTCGCCCCTGCGGCCGGTGCTGCGCCTGGCCACCCAGGATGATCTGCGCCGGGCGGAGCAGAACCGGGCCAGGGAGAAGAGCGCCTTTGCCATCTGCGAGGAGCGGATCGCCGCCCATGGCCTGGAGATGAAGCTGGTGGACGTGGAATACAGCTTCGAGGGAAACAAGGCCCTGTTCTTCTTCACGGCCGACGGCCGGGTGGATTTCCGGGAATTGGTAAAGGATCTGGCCGCCACCTTCCATGTGCGCATCGAGCTGCGGCAGATCGGCGTGCGGGACGGAGCCAAGCTTCTGGGCGGTCTGGGGATCTGCGGGCGGCCTTTCTGCTGCTCCACCTTCCTGGAGGAGTTCCAGCCGGTCTCCATCAAGATGGCCAAGACCCAGTCCCTTTCCCTGAACCCCACCAAGATTTCCGGAACCTGCGGGCGGCTCATGTGCTGCCTGAAATACGAGCAGGAGGCCTACGAGGACCTGATCCGCAATATGCCCAAGCAGGACGCCCAGGTGGACACCCCCAAGGGAAAGGGCACCGTGGCGGAGGTCAACCTGCTTCGGCGCACGGTAAAGGTGCGTCTGGCGGAGGGGCCGGATACCACCTCCCTCCAGAGCTGGAACGTGGACCGGCTGGGCTATACCCTGAACGGGGAGTATAAGGAGCCCATTCCCGAGGAGCCCAAGCCCGAGGAGGAGAAAACCGAGCTCCGGCTCCTGGGCTGGCTGGAGGAGGGGAAACCCATCAGCCTGACGCCGGCGGAGGAGGAGCCCAGGAAGGGCGGACGATCCCGGAACCGGAACCGGAAGAAAGGCGGGCCGAGGCCCGAGCAGGCGCAGGAGAGCGGGCCGAAGCAGGGAGCCCCGAAGCAGCCGGGACAGAAGCCTGCCCAAAAATCCTCCGGAGGGGATGCGGGGAAGAGCACCCAGCAGCCCCGCCGGAAAGGCCAGAGCGGCAAGCCACAGGGGGACGGGAGACCCCTGGGAGAGGGGAAGAAGCCCCAGCCGTCCCGGGAGGGCCAGCCGCCCCAGGGGCAGCAGGGCGGCGGGAAGAGGCCCGGCCACAAGCCCTTCTACCGCAGCCGGAAACCCAAAAGCAAGGACTCCCAGCCCTGAGGAAGCATTCACCCCGAAGCCATCGCTTCGGGGTGGTTTTTCTAATTGGACAGCTGTTCGTTCAGTTCATCCAACAGATGGATGGTCCGGTAGACCTTGCCGCAGGACCGGCACTGCCAGTCGCAGTCGCTTTTCTTGGCCTTCCGGTGCAGAAGCTCCAGCTTCCGGCCGCAGAGGGGGCAGGGGGCGGCCTCCCCCCGCCACAGCCGTTTCAGGAAGGCCGCCGCCTCCCGCCGGGAGACAAAGCCCAGCTCGCCCAGGGCCGCCCTTTCCATTTATCCTTCCCCTTCGTCGTTCCGGGCGAATCCGGGCATCCGCTTGCCCTCCATGCGGTACACCAGCTCCCGGCCCTTTGCCCGGTAGTTGGATACCAGCTCGCTCTCCCCCTTGATGAGCATGGTGTACCGGGTACCCTGCTCATAGGGGAGCCATTTGGGCATGTTCCGCCCCGTGGGATCCCCTGTGCGGGCGAAGTTCGCCCAGGCGGAGCCGCAGGTATCCGAAACCCTGAAGGCCTCCGCCTTATTGGCGGCGGTGTAGGTGCCGGGGGCCAGATAGGCGTTATCGAAGAAATAGGGCACGTCCGTGCCATGGAAGGCCTTCTGCACCGGATCCGGGCTCTCGAAGGCGAAGACGCAGTTATAGAAGGCGGCGCCGCCCTTCCCGTCCTTGGTGCGGGAAACATCCTCCACGAATTTCAGCTGCCTTGCGTCGTTCATCAAAGCGACGAGGATATCCACGGGGCTGGGATCCGGAAGGATCTCCTTATAAACGGCGATGATCTCCTCCGCCTCCGCCGGGCTGTATCCAAACCCGGCCAGACGGCCGGGAAGGGCCGCCCAGTCTGTTTCAAAGAGCTCCGGGTTGAACAGGGCCAGGAGGGCCACATCCTCCTTGCAGTAGCAGATGATCAGCGGGATATCCTTGCAGTATTCGCTGCCCTCGCCTCCGTCGAAGGGTTCGTAGCGGATCACCTCCCGGTCGAAGGTGACGGGGAAATTCAGATAATCCCCGTTGGCCCGGGCGGCGTTCACCTCCCGCATGGCCTTGATCAGGTCCTCCGGGGGGATGGTCTCCAGCCTGTCCAGGCTGTCCTTCGTGATCCCCAGGTGGGCCAGGAAGGCGTCCGTATCCTTCTGCCCCAGCTTCGGGTCGATGGCCTGGAAGCCGCCGCTCTGAACGATGGCCTTGTGGAAGAGGCCCTTGGCCGCAGGCATGCCCAGGAGCTGGAAGACCTTTCCGCCGCCGCCGGACTCCCCGAAGATGGTCACGTTGTTGGGGTCTCCCCCAAAATACCGGATGTTGTCCCGCACCCACTCCAGCACCGCCACCATGTCCTGGTTTCCCAGGTTGCGGCTGTTTGCGTATTTTTTCACCCCCAGGTGGGTCAGGTCCATGTAGCCGAAGAGGCTCAGCCGGTGGCTGAAGCTCACCATGACCGCGTTGTTCTTCTTCGCCATGTTGAAGCCGTCCTGATGGGGGCATTCCGCCGTGCCCGCCAGATTCCCGCCCCCGTGGCACCAGACCAGGACGGGCAGATCCATCCCCTCCGTCAGGTCCGGGGTCCAGATATTCAGGGCCAGGCAGTCCTCGCTCATGGGGCCCTTGCCCATCTCCATGTTCCCGGTGACGATCTTCTGGTTGGAGATGTTCCATTTGGAGTTGGCCACCTCCGGCACCTCGATCCGGGGGGTATCCGTCTGCCAGCATTTCAGGGCGTATTCCTTGGCGTCCATGACCACATCGCTCACCTCGGGCTTCTCCGGGGGCATGAAGCGCAGGCTGCCCACAGGCGGCTTGGCATACCGCACCCCCAGGAAGCGGTAAACCCCGTCGAAATACACGCCCCGGATCTTGCCGTAATTCGTATAGGCCAGAACATCTGTCATGGTATGCTCTCCTTTCCTTTTTCGGTTTTCCCGGTTTCTATGGTAGTGTTTTTCTCCCGCTTGTCAAGGGCTTTCCGGGATCGGGCCGCCTCCGCTTTACACCCGGGAGCATCCATGGTATGATGCCCTCAGAAACAAATATACAGCCGGGATTTCCCGGGGAAAGGAACGCTTATGGGCACCAAGTATCCCCATGTTTTCGCCCCCATCCGCATCCGGGGGGTGGATTTCAAAAACCGCATCGAGCTGGCTCCCCCCTCCCTGAATCTGTGCAGTCCGGACCATCTGGTGACGGAGGAATTCGTGGATCTGAACCGGAGCATCGCCTGGGGCGGCGCTTCCATCATCACCGTGGGCAACGTGATGGTGGATATTTCGGAATGCGAAAACGAGGAACGGCAGCTGGACCTGAGCAGCGACGACTGCATCATGACCCTGAGCAAATTCGCCCTCATGTGCGAGGGAATGGGCGCCCACGCCTCCCTGGAGATCAACCATGGGGGCAAGGACAGCCAGTTTGCCCGCACCGGCAAGCCGGCCTACGCCCCCAGCTCCTACTATTCCTCCTGGGAGCTCATGAGCGCCAGGCAGATGGGCCGGGAGCCGGTGAAGACCATCGAGATGACGGTGGAGCATATCCATGAGACCGTGGAGAAATACGCCCAGGCCGCCCTCCGGGCCAAGAAGGCCGGCATGCGCATGGCCATGATCCACTGCGGCCACGCCAACCTCATCAGCCAGTTTTCCAGCCCCCTGTACAACCACCGGACGGACGAATACGGCGGCAGCCTGGAGAACCGGGCCCGCTTCACCATCGAGATCCTGGACCGGGTGCGGGAGCTCTGCGGGGAGGACTTCGTCATCGAGGCCCGGGTCAGCGCGGACGAGATCAAGCCCGGGGGCATGGGCTACGAGGAGACCCTGAAATACATCGCCCTCATCCAGGACAAGATCGATATCCTCCATGTCTCCGCGGGCGTCCACGGGGAATTCGAGTATATGAAGTACTGGTGGCAGAACTATATGATGGACCGGGAGTTCAACGTCCACTATGCCGCCGCCATCAAGAAGGAGTTCCCCAACCTGCTCATCAATACCGTGGGCAGCATCATGAGTATCGACCGGGCGGAGGAGATCATCGCCGACCGTAAGGCGGATTTCGTCTCCATGTGCCGTCCCCTTCTGGCGGATCCGGAAATGCCCCGGAAGTATGCCGAGGGGCGGGAGGAGGACCACCGTCCCTGCCTTCGGTGCCAGCGCTGCGCCCCGCCGGAGCACCGGATCATTTCCTGCTCCGTGAACCCCTTCCTGGGGCGGGAGCGGGAATTCCCCCTGGGCCGGGTGCAGAAGGCGGAGACCAAGCGGAAGGTGGCCGTCGTGGGCGGCGGCCCCGGGGGCATCACCGCCGCCCAGATCCTGTGTCAGCGGGGGCATGACGTGACCCTGTATGAGAAAACCGGCCGTCTCGGCGGCCAGCTGAAGTACGCCGCCCTGCCCACCTTCAAGCAGGATGTAGCGGACTATCTGAAATACCTGGAGCGCCAGGCGATGAAATGCGGGGCGAAGATCCTGCTAAACACCGAGGCCACCCGGGAGATGCTGGAGAAGGAGAACTACGACGCCGTCATCGTGGCCATCGGGGCGGAGCCCATCGTCCCGAAGCTGCCCGGCATCGATCTGCCCCACGTGGTCTGGGCCCCGGAGGCGGACGCCGGGGAGAAGCCCTGCGGCCGGAAGGTCGTGGTGGTGGGCGCCGGCGCCGTGGGCATGGAGGCCGCCATCGACCTGAAGAAGGAGGGGAAGGACGTCACCGTCATCGAGCTGCTGGATAACTGGTCCAGCCTCCAGAAGTCCGCCTCCGGCGGCGCGGCGGAGTTCTTTGCCATCATCAAGGAGCTGGAGCTGGATGTGCGTCTGGGTCACAAGCTCCTGGAGGTCACCCCCACCGAGGTGATCTGCGAGAACGTAAAGACCGGAGAGCGGGTGAGCATCCCCGCGGATTCGGTGCTCCTGGCCATGGGCGTGAAGCCCAGGTGGGCGGAGGCGGATCAGCTCCGCCTGGCCGCCCCCGGCCCCAACAGCTTCCTCATCGGGGACTGCCTGTATGTGGGGGAGAACATCAAGGGCGCCACCAGCGGAGCCCTCTCCGCCGCGGCGTATCTGTGACCGAGCCTGAAGGGAGCTGCTTCGGCGGCTCCCTTTCTTTTGAAAGGAGCGAATCATGGCAGAGAACAACCGGGTCCTGGACCCGCATTTTGTGGAACTGAGCAAGGCGTTTATTCCTGGGGAATACACGGACGCCGCCGGGAACCGGATCCGGTACCGCCTCTTCACCCCCGCCCGGGAGGAGAAGAAGGAATATCCCCTGGTGGTCTTTCTCCATGGCTCCGGCGAGCGGGGGGAGGACAACGATATCCAGGTGGCGGGGAACCGGGGGGCCGTGGTATGGACGGAGCCGGAGGAGCAGGCGGTCAGGCCCTGCTATGTGTTGGCGCCCCAGGTCCCGGAGGGGAAGGATTTCGCCGCGCCGGAGTTCGAAGTCCCCTTTATGGCCTTCCTGGAGCGGTTCATCCGGGAAAACCCGGTGGACCGGCAGCGGATCTACCTCACGGGTCTGAGCATGGGGGGCATGGGCACCTGGCATTACTGCGCCCGTTACCCCAGGGTATGGGCGGCGGCGGCTCCCGTCTGCGGCGCGGGGGATCCCCTGGCCATCCGGGCGGCGAAGGATATCCCCTTCTGGACCTTCCACGCGGTGGACGACCCCTTCGTCCCCATCGCCGGGATCGTGGCCCGGGAGGGGGCGGAGCCCCGGGCGGGTACCCGGATCATGGTCTCCGCCCTGCTGGCCTGCGGCGCCTCCGTCCGGAGCACCGAATACCCCGAGGGATACATCCATGAGCATTTCGGCTACCCCCGGGCCTTTGCGGGTCACGCGGCCTGGGAGCCCGCCTACTCCGACGGGGAGTTCCGGGCCTGGCTCTTCCGGCAGGACCGGCGGGACCGGGACCGGCCCGCTTCCCTGGGGTGAGCGGATGAGCAAACGCGGAAAGCGGCAGATCGCGCTCGCGGTCCTGGTCCTCCTCGCTATTCTCACAGCGCGGCGCATATGGGTTTCCAACCGCGTGCTGGGGACCTTTGATGTCTATCATACGGCGCGCTTTTTCGACGGCAGGGAATACGTCGAAACCGACGACTATAATATGTTCAAGTACCGCGGCAGGATGATCGGAAAGCTGAGCACAGGAGCTGAGAACGCCCCCCTGTACGTGTACGCCGTGAAGGGCGAGCCCGTGGGGAAATACATCTACGTCGGCGCGATGGGGCGCGGGGAATTCTACAGAATTAAAGCGTAGCGACGCCCCCGTTCCCCGTTCCGGCAGGGGAACGCTCCGCGGCTCCGCCGCTCCGCGCGGATTGCCGCGTCGGGCTTTGCCCTCCTCGCAATGACAATATTCGATGCATCGGTACCAACGCATCAGGCATGGAGGGTATCGAAACCCGCCGGGCCTCTTTGAAACGGCACCAATGCCGCAAGTCCTGTCATTACGAGACCCAGCGCGCACACTGGGTCGTGGTAATCCGTACACCACGTCCAAACCCTCCGTCTCCCGTCCATTCATTCCGGCTCCCCGCCCATCCTTGCAAAATGAACAGTCTTCCTGCCCGCGGGGGAAGAGCATTTCGGCAGTTTTCGCCTTTACATCCCCTCCCGTCCATGCTAGAATTATTGATACTACGTTTTACTGTGCGAAAGCGCAGGATAACATTACAGTCAGGAGGATCCGAAATTGGCACGGAAACTGAAAACCATGGATGGCAACACCGCCGCCGCGCATGTGGCTTACGCCTTTACCGATGTGGCGGCCATCTATCCCATTACCCCTTCCTCCGTTATGGCCGAGCTGGCGGACAGCTGGTCCGCGGGCGGCCGGAAAAACGTATTCGGCCAGCAGGTCAAGCTGGTGGAGATGCAGTCTGAAGCCGGCGCCGCCGGCGCGGTGCACGGCTCCCTGGCCTCCGGCGCTCTCACCAGCACCTTCACCGCCTCCCAGGGCCTGCTGCTCATGATCCCCAATATGTTCAAGATCGCCGGGGAAAAGCTCCCCTGCGTCATCCATGTCTCCGCCCGCACCGTGGCCACCCACGCCCTGAACATCTTCGGCGACCACAGCGACGTGATGGCCTGCCGGGGCACGGGCTTCGCCATGCTCAGCTCCGCCAATCCCCAGGAGGTCATGGACCTGGCGGCGGTGGCCCACCTCTCCGCCGTGAAGGGCTCCCTGCCCTTCCTGCATTTCTTCGACGGCTTCCGCACCTCCCATGAGATCGACAAGGTGGAGGTCTGGGATTACGATGAGCTGAAGGACATGCTGGATATGGACGCCGTCCGGGCCTTCCGGGACCGGGCGAACCTGCCCACCCATCCCGTGCTCCGGGGCTCCGCCCAGAACCCGGATATCTTCTTCCAGAACCGGGAGGCGGTGAACCGAGACTTCGACGCCCTCCCCGGCGTGGTGGAGGCCTATATGAACGAGGTGAACCGGCGCACCGGCTCCAATTACCACCTCTTCGATTATTATGGGGACCCCGAGGCGGAGCAGGTGCTCATTGCCATGGGCAGCGTGTGCAACACCGCCCAGGAGGTGGTGGACTACCTGCGGAGCAAGGGGGAGAAGGCCGGCTGCATCAATGTGCACCTCTTCCGCCCCTTCAGCGCGAAGCACCTCCTGGCCGCCCTGCCCAGGACCGTGAAGCAGATCGCCGTGCTGGACCGCACCAAGGAAGCGGGCGCCCTGGGAGATCCCCTGTATCTGGACGTGGTGGCCGCCCTGAAGGGCAGCGAATTCCAGGCTGTCCCCGTGTACGGCGGGCGCTACGGCCTGGGCAGCAAGGACACCACCCCCGGGGCGGTGCTCTCCGCCTTCCGAAACCTCACTGCGGCGCAGCCCATCCAGGGCTTCACCATCGGCATCGTGGACGACGTGACCCATAAGAGCCTCCCCATCGCCGAGGAGCCGGATACCACCCCGAAGGACATCAAGAGCCTGAAATTCTGGGGCCTGGGGTCCGACGGCACCGTGGGCGCGAACAAGAACAGCATCAAGATCATCGGCGACCATACGGATATGACCGTGCAGGCCTATTTCCAGTATGACTCCAAGAAGTCCGGCGGCGTCACCATCTCCCACCTGCGCTTCGGCCAGAGCCCCATCAAGTCCAGCTACTATGTCACCAAGGCGGACTTCGTGGCCTGCCACGCCCCCAGCTATATGGAGAAATACGACGTGGTGCAGGATATCAAGCCCGGGGGCGTATTCCTGCTGAACTGGCCCTGGGGCGAGGCGGAGCTGGAGACGAAGCTCCCCGCCGCCGCCAAGAAATACCTGGCGGAGAACAAGATCCGCTTCTATACCGTGGACGCGGTGCACAAGGCCCAGGAGCTGGGCCTGGGTGGACGGACCAACACCATCCTCCAGTCCGCCTTCTTCAAGCTCAGCGAGATCCTGCCCATCGACGACGCGGTGAAGTATATGAAGAAGGCCATCCTGGACAGCTACGGCCACAAGGGCGAGAAGGTCGTGAACATGAACTATGCCGCGGTGGACGCGGGACTGGACAGCATCCATGAGGTGAAGGTGCCGGAGGCCTGGCTGAACCCCGCCCCCGACGCCGCCGGGGAGAAGCTGGATACGGACCGGGCCGATCTGCGGGAGTACGTGGATAAGATCATGGAGCCCGCCAACGCCATGCGGGGGGACAGCCTTCCCGTTTCCGCCTTCCTGAACAGCGTGGACGGCGCCATCCCCCAGGGCAGCGCCGCCTTCGAGCGGCGGAAGGCCGCGGTAGAGGTGCCCCGGTGGATCCCCGAAAACTGCATCCAGTGCAACCGCTGCTCCCTGGTCTGCCCCCATGCCGCCGTCCGTCCCTTCGTGTATGACGCGGAGGAGCTGGCGAAGGCCCCCGAGGGCGTCGTCACCGTGAAGATGCTGGGGAAGGGCTGCGAGGACTGGCGCTTCGCCATCACCGTGGACCCGGCGGACTGCCTGGGCTGCGGCAGCTGCGTGAACGTCTGCCCCGCCAAGGAAAAGGCCCTGGTGATGACCCCGGTGGAGGAGATGCCCAAGCAGCAGACCGTTTTCGACTGGGCGGTGCGGAACGTCTCCGACAAGGCCACCCCCTTCGCCCCCGAGAGCGTGAAGGGCAGCCAGTTCAAGAAGCCCCTGTTCGAGTTCTCCGGCGCCTGCGCCGGCTGCGGCGAGACCCCCTACGCCAAGCTCATCACCCAGCTCTTCGGCACCCGGATGCTCATCGCCAACGCCACGGGCTGCTCCTCCATCTGGGGCGGCAGCGCCCCCAGCACCCCCTATACCGTGGATAAGCTGGGCCGCGGCCCCGCCTGGGCCAACTCCCTGTTCGAGGATAACGCGGAGTTCGGCTACGGCATGCTTTCTGCCGTGAAGCAGCGCCGGGCTCTCCTGGCGGAGAAGGTGGAGAAGCTGGCGGAGGATCCCGCCTATGCGGAGGCCGCCAACGCCTGGCTCCTGAAGAAGGACAGCTCCGCCGAGGCGGAGGCCGCCGGGGACGCCCTCCTGGCCCTGTGCCGGAAAGGCGATTCCGCCGAGGCGAAGTATGTCGCCGCCAACGCGGACCTGCTCCCCAAGCCCAGCTTCTGGTGCTTCGGCGGGGACGGCTGGAGCTACGATATCGGCTACGGCGGCCTGGACCACGTCTTGGCCTCCGGGGAAAACATCAATATCTTCGTCTTCGATACCGAGGTCTATTCCAATACCGGCGGCCAGGCCAGCAAGGCTACCCCCATCGGCGCCGTGGCTCAGTTCGCCGCCGCGGGCAAGAGCGTAAAGAAGAAGGATCTGGCCCAGATCGCCATCAGCTACGGGTATATCTATGTGGCCCAGGTGGCCCTGGGCGCGGACTACAACCAGTGCGTCAAGGCCCTGGCGGAGGCGGAGAGCTATGACGGCCCCTCCCTGGTCATCGGCTACGCCCCCTGCATCAACCATGGAGCCCGGGCGGGCATGGGCAAGAGCATGAGCATCATGAAGTCCGCGGTGGAGGCGGGTTACTGGAACCTGTTCCGCTTCGATCCCCGGCTGGAGGCGGCGGGGAAGAATCCCCTGAGCGTGGACAGCGCCGCCCCCTCCGGCAAGTACGAGGACTTCCTCATGAGCGAGGTGCGGTATTCCTCCCTGGCCCTGAGCTTCCCGGAGCGGGCCAAGGCCCTGTTCAAGATCGCCGCGGAGAATGCGGATATCAAGTACCAGAAGCTGCTCCTCCAGAAGCAGATGTACGATCTGGAGGTCCAGAAGCAAGGATAAGGAATCGTACAACCAGACAACCCCGGCCCAGGCCGGGGTTGTATTCTCAATTGGACGAGGGAACGGATTGCCGCGTCGGCCTCCGGCCTCCTTGCAATGACAATGATCGCTGCATTGGCCTCGTTTACCGTGAGGATTGCTGTGATCGTACCAATGCGGCAGGTTTTTGTCATTGCGGGGCTCCGCAGGGGCTGCGGCAGTCCGCAACCCCTGCCCCAACAGAAATCGGGTGTGATTATGTCAACCATAGCAGCCATTGCCACCGGCGGAGGCCGGACCGCCCTGGGGATCATCCGCCTCAGCGGGCCGGAGGCCCTGTCCGCCGTGGAGGCGCTTTTCCGCCCCAAGGGGGGCGGCAGACTGGGGGAGAAGCCCCCCAGGACCATGGTGCTGGGCTCCCTGCTGGATACGGACGGGATGCAGCTGGACCAGGCGCTGGCGGTATACAGCCCCGGTCCCCGGAGCTTCACCGGGGAGGATACGGTGGAGCTGAACTGCCATGGCTCCCCGGCGGTGCTCTCCGCCGCCCTCCGGGCCCTCTTTTCCCTGGGGGTGCGCCAGGCGGGGCCGGGGGAGTTCACCCGCCGGGCTTTTCTGAACCGGCGGCTGGATCTGGTGCAGGCGGAGGCCATCGTGGATCTGGTGGACGCGGAGACCGCTATTGCCGCAAAGAATGCCGCCGCCCAGCTGGAAGGGGCGGTGAGCCGAAAGACCGGAAAGATCTATGAGGATCTTCTGGGCCTCCTGGCCTGGTTCCAGGCGGCGGTGGACTACCCGGAGGAGGGGGTGGATCCCCTGGAGCGGGAGGAGATCGCCTCCCGCCTCCGCAGCGGCAGGCGGGAGCTGGACCGGCTCCTGGGCAGCTTCCGCCGGGGCCAGGTGCTGAAGGAAGGTCTGCGCTGCGCCCTGCTGGGCAAGCCCAATGCCGGAAAGAGCTCCCTGCTGAACGCCCTGCTGGGCTATGAACGGGCCATCGTCACCCCCCAGGCGGGCACCACCCGGGATACCCTGGAGGAAAAGCTGGTGCTGGGGGGGACCCTCCTGCGGCTGACGGATACGGCGGGCCTGCGGAATGCGGATTCCGAGGCGGAAAAGCAGGGGGTGGAGCGGGCGCTCCGGGAGGCGGAGCGGGCGGAGCTGGTGCTGGCGGTGTTCGACGCCTCCCGGCCCCTGGATCCGGAGGACCGGCAGGTCCTTGCCGCCGCAATGGCGGCGCCGAGGGCCATCGCCCTCATCAACAAATGCGATCTTCCCCAGGTCCTGGAGGAGGAAGAGATCCGCGCCGCCCTGCCCCGGGCACTCCGGGTCTCCGCCCGCACCGGGGAGGGACTGGAGGAACTGGAAGCTCTGGCGGGGGAGCTCCTGGCCGGGGAGCAGCCCCGGGACCTGGGAGAGGTGCTCGTAAACGCCCGGCAGTATGAAGCCGTGCTCCGGGCCCGGGAGGCCCTGGACCGGGCCGTCGCCGCCCTGGAGGCGGACATGACCCCGGACGCCGTGCTCACGGATGCCGAGGAGGCCCTGGCCGCCCTGGGAGAGCTGGATGGCCGGACCCTGCGGGAGGATCTGGTGGAGGCGATTTTCTCCCGGTTCTGCGTGGGAAAGTGAGGGATTTATGGTCAATATTCTGCTGGAGGGGTATGATATCGACGCCCCCTGGCTCTATGGGGCGCTGAAGCCCTATGTCCGCCCGTCGGACCGGGTCGCGGTGGTGGCCTTCTCCTTCCGGGATAACCGGGTGAAGGCGGCAGAGGACTGGGATCGGCTGTATGGCAAAGAGCAGGGTATGTACTACGGCGGGATCACCGGGGGCTTCGCCGCCTACGGGATCCGGCAGGAGCAGGTCTCCTTCCTGGATTATTTCCGGGATACGAAGGAATCCGCCGCGGAGAAGGTGGAAGGGGCGGATATCCTCTATTTCCTGGGCGGCCTGCCGGACCGGATGCTGGACCGGATCGAGGAATTCGGCCTGACGGATGCGCTGATGCGGCACAAGGGCGTCGTCATGGGATACAGCGCCGGGGCCGTGATCCAGCTTGCGGAATACCACCTGTCCCCGGATGAGGACTATCCCGAATTCGCTTATTATCGCGGTCTGCCGTACCTGGACGGTTTTTATCTGGAGGTCCATTATGAGGGCACCCCGGTCCAGAAGGAGGCCATCCGGCGGGTGCTGGCGGAAAAGGGGAAGCCGGTCTATGCCGCCGCCCTGCGGGCCGGGGCGGTGGTGGCGGAGGACGGAGAGGTCAGGACGATCGGGGATGTGGAAAGATTCGGCGGATAGAGCCTGGGAAACGGATTGCCGCGACCCCTGCGGGGTCTCGCAATGACAATAATCTCTGCATTGGTGACTTTGTTCGGCGCATTTGTGTATGACGAGGTTCCGCAAAGCCGATATACACGGACCGGCTTCCAGCGGCCTTCTTTGCTCCCCAGGCGAAGAGCGGGGCGCAGGAATCCAAAACACAGCCGGTTTTCCAGATCAGGAGCATCCATGAAGTATTCCATTTATATCCTCAGCAACGCTACCCATACCGTTCTTTACATCGGCGTCACCCGCAGCTTGCTTCGGCGGGTGGACGAACACCGCCGACATGTATATCCCAAGAGCTTCACCGCAAAATACGATGTCACAAAGCTCGTCTATTTTGAGTCTTTCGCGGATATCCGGGATGCAATCGGGCGGGAAAAACAGCTCAAAAGCTGGAGCAGAAAGCGGAAGAATGAATTGGTAAACGCCCGAAACCCCGACTGGATAGATCTGTTTCCGGCGATTCTGAAGGAAGAAATGGAGCCCGGGGAGGTTTTTCCGTCCTATTGGAGCAGTGAAGGATAGAATAGAGAAATCGGGATCTTCCCTTGTTGACGACGCGGTATTTGCAGCGGGTTCACAAGGCATTTCCGGTCCGATACATACGGACCGATCCCCGATGCTTGTCATTGCGAAACCCCGGTGCGCACACCGGGGTTGTGGCAATCCGTAACTCCGTCCTCTCAGCCTGACGGAATGGTGAAAGGAAGCGCCATGAATAACCTTTTTCTCACCGGCGAGATACAGGTCGGCAAAAGCACATTGCTGAAGAAGCTCATTCAAAAAAGCGGCCTCCGCCCCGGGGGGCTGGAGACCGGCTTCGGCCCCTGGCGGGCCGAGGAAAGCAGGCGCTTGTTCCTCTATCCCTACGGGGCCCCGGACTATTCCGAGGACGCCGTCTGCGCCCGTATGGGCCCGGAGGGAAAAACCGTCTGCCCGGCGGTGTTCGACCGCCGGGGGGCCGCCCTCATCCGCGCCGCGGCCGCGGACCCGGAGACAGACGTGGTGATCCTGGATGAGCTGGGCTTTCTGGAGAAGGACGCGATGGAATTCCGGGCCGCCGTCCTGGAGGCCCTTCGGTCCCCCAAGCCCGTTTGGGGCGTCCTCCGCCTGGGGGGCGGCTGCTGGGGGGACGTGGACCTGGGCAGGATCGTCACGGTGACTCTAGAAAACCGGGACGAGCTGATCCGGGAACTCTGACCAGGGGAGGGATACCCGGAAATGAACGCCTGCCGCAGAACGCAGCGCGGCCGGAAAAGGGGCCGGTGGAGGACGCGAGGATGAAGAAGAATCATATGGAATGGACAGAGTTTACGGTATAAATCCCGATGATCTCAGCAGCCGGATAAACCGCAATGCCCCTGAGCGCCTTGAACCGCTCGGGGGCAGAGATTTATGGGTACCTGTGTAAGGGAGGGGGCTGCCGCCGCTCAGTCGGACCGGGGAAGCAGCTCCCGGGGGATGCCGTATGCGGCGCAGAGATCGATCAGCCCGTCGGAGAGCTCCTTCCGCCGGAAGCCCATCCCTTCCAGCGCATCATCCGAAAGCAGGTTTGCCTCTTCATAAAACAGGAGACCGGCCTTCAGCGCCTCCGGATCCTCCGACCGGGCGGCGGCAAACAGGGCGTCCTCCGCCTCCGCCAGCCGCCCCGCCCGGAGCAGCTGCATCAGGCGCCGATACAGGAGGTTTTCCGCCTCCGCTTTTTCTTTTTCCGCCCGGAGCTCCCCGGAGACCGGGCGGACGCTCTTCCCGGAGAGAAGAGACCAGACGAAGGCGGCGATCTCCCGGATCTGTCGGATCAGCCAATCCTCTTCGAACATCATCGGGCGTTACCTCCTTTCCAGAAAACGCCGGAGGGGGACGGAGCGGGGGTCGGTCAGCCCGCCCTTCCCCGCTCCTCCGCCTTTTTCATCACGAAACGGGAGAGGACTGCCGCCAGGCAGAGGGCGGCCGCCTCGCTGATGGGGACGGCCAGCCATACCCGCTCCAGGATCCCCGTGCGGGACAGGAGCCAGGCCAGGGGCAGGGAGAAGAACACCTGGCGGCAGAGGCTCACCAGGAGGGTGAGGCCGCTGTATCCCAGGGACTGGTAGGAGGAGGAAAAGATCACGCTCATCCCCCCGAACACCAGGGAGCAGGCGCAGATCCGCAGAGCGGGGACGCCCAGGGCCAGCATGTTCTCCGAAGCATGGAAAAGCCCCAGCATGGCGGCGGGGAACAGGGCGTACACCCCGCCGGCGATGATCGTCACGGCGGCGCAGACCCCCAGGGCCAGGCGCAGGGTGGCCTTCACCCGGTCCAGCCTGCCTGCGCCGTAGTTGTAGGAATAGATGGCGATGGTGCCGTTATTCATGCCGAACACGGGCATGAAGGCGAAATACTGGAGCTTGAGCCAAACCCCGAACACCGCCGCCGCGGTGGTGCTGAAGGGCAGGACGATGGCGTTCATGCCGTAGGTGATGACGCTCCCCAGGCACACCGTCAGGGCGGAGGGGACGCCGATGGAGCAGATATCCCGGATGATGGACCGGGAGGGGAGCATCTGCCGCAGGCGGAAGCGGACGGCCTTATTGTGCTTCAGGCAGAAGAACAGGGCCAGCAGGGCGGCCACCACCTGCCCGATGACCGTGGCCCAGGCGGCGCCCGCCACCTCCAGCCGGGGGAAGGGGCCCAGCCCAAAGATCAGCACCGGGTCCAGGAGGATGTTCACCACCGCGCCGGCGACCTGGCAGACCATGCTCAGCACGCTGTTCCCCGTGGCCACCAGGAGCTTTTCCCAGTTCTGGCCATAGAACATGCCCAGGCAGAACAGGGTGCAGATGGAAAGGTAGGTGGCGCCGTAGTCCACGATCACGGCGCTGTCCGTCTGCATCAGGAAAAAGCGCCGGGCGAAGGCGGCCCCCAGCAGGGCGAAGACCAGGGCATAGCAGATGGACAGGAAGTTCTGTACGTTGGCGATGCGCTCCGCGGCGGCCGGATCCCCCCGGCCCAGAGACCGGGAGACCAGGGCGTTGACCCCCACCCCGGAGCCCACCCCCACGGCAATCATGATGTTCTGGAAGGGAAAGGCCAGGGAGACGGCGGTGAGGGCGTCCTCGCTGAGCCGGGCCACGAACATGGCGTCCACGGCGTTGTACAGGGCCTGCACCAGCATGGAGATCATCATGGGCAGGCTCATCACCGCCAGGAGCCTTCCCACGGGCATGGTGCCCAGCTTCTCCTGGGATTCTCTCTTTTCCATGGTCAGATCTCCCCCCTGTGGGCGTTCAGATAGGTCTCCAGGATCAGGGAGGCCGCCACGGCGTCCACCCGCTGTTTCCGCTGCTTTCCCCGCCTTCCCGTCTCCGTCAGGATGGCGTGGGCCTCCACCGTGGTGCGCCGCTCGTCCACCAGGTCGACCTGGCAGCCCCGCGCCTCCAGCCTTTCCTGCAGGGCGCGGCTCTTCTCCGCCCGGGGGCCCTCGGAGCCGTCCATGTTCCGGGGCAGGCCCAGGGCGATGCGCTCCACCCCCCGGTCGGCATAAATCCGGCAAAGGTCCTCCAGGAGCTTGTCCTCGTTCCGGGAGGGCAGGACGCCCGTCTCCCCGGCCAGGAGGCCGGAGGCGTCGGAAATGGCGAAGCCCGTCCGGGCGTCCCCGTAATCGATGGCCATGATGCGCATAGGGTCTCTCCTTCGTTTCCGCGTTTTTCTCCACTATAGCACAGGTGCGCAGATAGGGGAAGAGGAAAGAAGAAACGCGTTATGTCAACCGCTTCGGTTGACTTTTCCGCGGATCGGGCTATAATACAAGGTTGAATCGGAGGGATCAACAATGGCTAAACGACAATTCAAAGCGGAATCCAAACGGCTGCTGGATCTCATGATCCATTCCATCTACACCCATCGGGAAATTTTCCTCCGGGAGCTCATCAGCAACGCCAGCGACGCCATCGACAAGCTCTGCTACCGCTCCCTGGAGGAGGGCGGCGCGGGGCTGGACCGGAGCGACTTCTTCATCCGCATCACCCCGGATAAGGAGGCCCGCACCCTGACCATCGCGGACAACGGCATCGGTATGGACGAGCAGGAGCTGGACTCCAATCTTGGGGTCATCGCCCGTTCCGGTTCCCGGCAGTTCAAGACGGATATGGACCAGGAGAAGGCCGGGGAGGAGAATATCGACATCATCGGCCAGTTCGGCGTGGGCTTCTACAGCGCTTTCATGGTGGCGGACAAGGTCACCGTCACCTCCCGGAAATTCGGCTCCGACGCCGCGTTCCGGTGGGAGAGCACGGGTACGGACGGGTACACCGTCACCCCCGCGGAGAAGGAGGGCCAGGGTACGGAGATCGTCCTTCGCCTGAAGGAGGACGGGGAGGAGGAGCGGTACTCCGACTTCCTGGAGGACTGGAAGCTCCGGGAGCTCATCAAGAAGTATTCCGACTATGTGCGCTACCCCATCAAGCTGGGGGAGGATACGGTCAACAGCATGGTGCCCCTGTGGCAGCGCTCCAAAAAGGAAGCCACGGACGAGGACTGCGCCGCCTTCTATAAGGAAAAGTTCTATGATCCGGAGGAGCCCCTGCGGATCATCCGGGTGAGCGCGGAGGGCGCCGTGAGCTACAAGGCCCTGCTCTTCATCCCCGCCAAGGCCCCCTTCAACTATTACTCCCGGGATTATGAAGCCGGGCTGCAGCTGTACGCCAACGGCGTTCTGATCATGGACCACTGCACGGATCTGCTGCCAGAGTGCTTCCGCTTCGTCCGGGGCATCGTGGACAGCCCGGATCTGAGCCTGAATATCTCCCGGGAGCTGCTGCAGCACGACCGGCAGCTGAAGGTCATCGCCGCCAACCTGGAGAAGAAGGTAAAGAGCGAGCTGGCGAAGCTCCTGGAGGAGGATCCGGAGCAGTACGGGGAGTTTTACGCCCAGTTCGGCCTCCAGTTGAAATACGGCATCCTGGCGGATTTCGGCGCAAAGCGGGAGCTGCTGCAGGATCTGCTGCTGTTCTACGATTCCGCAGCGAAGAAGCCCATCCCCCTGGCGACCTACGTCTCCGCCATGCCGGAGGAGCAGAAGAGCGTCTATTATGCCTGCGGGGATACCGTCGCCCGGCTGGAGAAGCTGCCCCAGGCGGAGCCCGTGCGGGAAAAGGGCTGGAGTATCCTCTACCTCACGGACGAGGTGGACGAGTTCGTGATGAACATGATCGGGGAATACCGGGAAAAGCCCCTGAAGAACGTCATCACCGGAGACCCGGATCTGGCTTCCGGGGAGGATAAGGAGAAGCTGGAGAAGCTGCAGCAGGCCAACGAAGCCATGCTCACCTTCGCCAAGGAGGCCCTGGAGGGGGCGGTGGAGAACGTCACCCTCTCCGGCCAGCTGAAGTCCGCCCCTGCCTGCCTGGGCACCCAGGGGGAGATCACCCTGGAGATGGAGAAGTATTTCGCCTCCATCCCCGGCAGCGGGGATAAGATCAAGGCCCAGCGGGTGCTGGAGCTGAATCCGGAGCATCCCGTGTTCGAAGCCCTGGTGCGGGCCTACGCCGGGGATCCCGAGAAGGCGAAGAAATATGTGAAGCTCCTGTATTTCCAGGCTCTCCTCTATGCCGGGGCGGAGATCACGGATCCCGCCGCCTATGCGGACCTGATCAGCGAGCTCATGGTATAAACCGGGCGGACATGCACGTCCCCCTGCCGGAATGGCAGGGGGACGGTTTTTTTCAGTGCTTTATTCTTCGGGGGACCGTTCGCAGACGAAGCCTTCCCAGTCCCAATAGCAGAGGATATACCCCTTTCCCGGATGGCGTTTCACGGCATAGCGCCGAAAGACGAGGTCTCCCTTTGTATGGCGCAGGACGACAGGACACAGACGAAAGCGAAACAGAGGAGCAAAGCGAGCAGCTTTTTTATTCCGGTTCACCTGCTTCCCGGGCTTTTTCCCCCGGCCTGCTTCCGCTTCCCGCCGCCCTTCTCCGGCGCGGCGTTTTTGCCTTCCGGGCGGAGAAGGCAGCGGGGACCGTAGCCGATGAGGTCCGTGCGCCCGGCCTTCGTCAGGGCCTCCTCCACCAGCCTCCGCTTCTTGGGGTCGAACCACTGGAGCAGGGCCCGCTGGAGCTCCTTTTCATGATAGCTCCGGGGGACGTAGACCTTCTTCCCGGTCATGGGGTCCAGGCCGGTCCAGTACATGCAGGTGGAGATGGTGCCGGGGGTGGGGTAGAAATCCTGCACCTGCTCCGGACGGATGCCGTGGGCCTTCAGGTACTCCGCCAGGCGCACCGCGTCTCCCAGGCGGCTGCCGGGATGGGAGGACATGAGGTAGGGCACCAGGTACTGCTTTTTCCCCAGACGTTTGTTCATCTCCCCGTATTTCTCGCAAAAGGCCTCGAAGACCTTCGCCGGGGGCTTCCCCATGCAGGCCAGGACATTGTCCACGCAGTGCTCCGGAGCCACCTTCAGCTGCCCGCTCACATGGTGCTGCACCAGCTCCCGGAGGAAGGCGTCCTTCCCCTCCGCCAGCACATAGTCGAAGCGGATGCCGGAACGGATGAAAACCTTCTTCACCCCGGGGATGGCCCGGAGCTTCCGGAGCAGGGCCAGATAGTCCGAATGGTCCGCGTCCAGATGGGGGCAGGGCTCCGGGGCGAGGCAGCGCCGATCCGGACAGAGGCCCCGGGTCTTCTGCGCCCGGCAGGAGGGATGGCGGAAGTCCGCCGTGGGGCCGCCCACATCGTGGATATATCCCTTGAACAGGGGGTGGCGGGTCATGGCCTCCGCCTCCCGGATAACGGAGGCGTGGCTCCGGGCGGTGACGGCCCGGCCCTGGTGGAAGGCCAGGGAGCAGAAGGCGCAGCCCCCGAAGCAGCCCCGGTTATGGATGATGGAGAAGCGCACCTCCTCGATGGCGGGAACGCCCCCCAGGGCGTCGTACATGGGGTGGGGCTCCCGGGTGAAGGGCAGCTCCGCCAGGGCGTCCAGCTCCGCCGTCTCCAGGGGGGCGGCGGGGGGATTCACCACCAGGTACCGATCCCCGTGGGCCTGGCGCAGGGCCCGGCCCCGCACCGCGTCGTGCTCCCGGTTCTCCAGGCGGCAGGCCTCCGCGTAGGCGGTCTTATCCTCCCGCACCTGCTCGAAGGAGGGCAGGTCCAGGC
This sequence comes from Oscillospiraceae bacterium, assembly GCA_045223835.1. GTDB lineage: Bacteria > Bacillota > Clostridia > Oscillospirales > Oscillospiraceae > UBA1774. Next base: position 20,981 of record JBGUZS010000039.1, read on the forward strand.
AGGGGAAGGCGCAGGTCCCCTCCCGGCTGAGGAAGGCGGTGCCCCGGATATCCGTCAGGGTATCCGCCCGCTCCCCGGCGGCCAGCCGCCGGGCGATCTCCAGGGTGGCCCGCTCCCCCATCCCATAGGTGAGCAGATCCGCCCCGGCGTCCAACAGCACGCTGCGGCGGACCTTGTCCTCCCAGTAATCGTAATGGGCAAAGCGGCGAAGGGAGGCCTCCAGGCCTCCGATGATCACCGGCAGGCCGGGAAAGGCCTCCCGCACCCGCCCGGCATAGACGATCACCGCCCGGTCCGGACGGCGGCCCGCCTGCTTCCCCGGGCTGTAGTAATCCTCGTTCCGGCGGCGGCGGGCGGCGGTATAGTGGGCCACCATGCTGTCCAGGTTCCCGGCGCTGAGCATGGCCCCCAGGCGGGGGCGGCCCATGACCCGGAAAGCCTCCGGCCCGTGCCAGTCCGGCTGGGCCAGGATGGCCACCCGGTATCCGGCGTTCTCCAGCACCCGGCCGATGAGGGGGGTGCCGAAGGAGGGGTGGTCCACATAGGCGTCCCCGGTGATCAGGAGGAAATCGTAATCCGTCCAGCCCCGGCGGCTCATATCCTCCCGGGAAACGGGGAGGAAGCTGTCATTGGAAATGGCCATTTCTGCCCTCCATGGGGAAAGCTTCGTGAATCGGGCTTATTCAGCCGCTGACCGTGGGAAGCTACGGGATCTCCTTCGTCATCACCAGGGTTTCCCCGTAGAGCCCGGGCTCCCAGCTCTCCTCGGCGAACCCCCAGCGGCGGTAAAAGCGCAGGGCGGCCGCGTTCCCGGCGGCCACCCGAAGCCGGAGCTTCTTCCGGCCCAGGGCCCGGTAATAGCTCACCGCCGCGCCGATGAGCTGGATCCCCAGCCCCCGGCCCCGGAAGGCTTCCTCCAGGTGCAGCAGGGCGATATGCCCCATCCCCTGGTCCTCCCCCTGGTGGGGAGCCAGCTCCAGGATCCCACAGGGGGTATCCTCGCACCAGGCCTCCAGGACGCTTTCCCGGTCCTGCCGCTGCCTGTATTTCGCGCCGTCCAGATGGACGGAGGAGAAGCCCCGGGCGCTGCCGTAGGAGGCGATCCAGGTCTCCCGGTACCGGCGAAGGTAGGTGTCCTTCCCCTCCCGGGAGTACAGGTCCATGGGAAGGAAATACATATCCCGGCCGTCCTTCCCGTCCTCGTTCTTCCACCACTCGTCCCGGTGGAAGGCGCTGAGGGCCTCCGGCAGATGGGAATTATCGTTATAGCTCGCCAGGGTCAGCCGGCCCCCCTCCGCCGTGAGCCTGGCCACGGCGGTATTGTCGCAGTAGGGCACCTGCCCGATCTCCCGGGAGGGGATGCCCAGGAGCGACGCCAGGAGCAGGCGGATGGCGCTGCCGTGGGAGACCACGGCCACCTCCCCCCCGGGATGCCTGTCCGCAATGGAGAGCAGGGCGGATTCCAGCCGCCGCACGGTCTTCTCCCCCGGCTCGGCGCCGGGGACGGACCAGGTCCAGGGGTCCCGGTTCAGCCGGTCGTATTCCTCCGGCGCAAAGCGCTCCACCCAGCCCCAGCACCGGTCCTCCCAGTCCCCCATGTTCACCTCCCGCAGGTCCTCCCGGACCCGCAGGGGCAGTCCCCGGGGATCGGAAAGGGCCCTGGCGGTATCCATGGCCCGGCGCAGGTCGCTGGAATATACCTCGTCCAGCCGGGTATCCCGGAAGCGCTCCGTCAGGTAGGGGAGCTGCCGGAAGCCCATCTCCGTCAGGGAGCCGTCGTACCAGCCGTGGATGCGGCGGTACAGGTTGCCCTCCGCCTCTCCGTGGCGGATGAGCCAGATGCCGGTCATGCCGCTTCCCTTGTCATTTTGCGGATGGTGCCGATGATCTCAATATCCCGCCCTTTCAGGTAATGGTTCCGGCCGACCCGGATCTCCTGGGTCCCGGCCTTGTTGAGCAGATCCGTGGCCAGCACCCGGGCCTCGCACTGGAAGACGCCGGTGACGTATTCCACATTGGGATCCACCTTCGCCCACTGGGTCTCGTTGCTGTTCACGGGGCTGGAGATCTCCATATAGGTCACCTCGCAGGGCTCCCAGGTGGCGGAGAGGATCTCTCCGTCCACCCATTCCCCGGAGGCGGCCATCTGGCAGGGGAGGAAGGAGACGACCTCCTCATACAGGTCCCGGGTCATGCCCGGCACCTCCACCTCATAGCGAAGGGTGACCATATTGGCGCCGGACTTGGGCCGCGCCTGCAGGAACTTCCAGGCGAAGAAAAGCCCCGCCGCCACGATGACCAGGATCACCACCACATCCACGATATTGAATTTCCAGGTACGTTCTTTTTTCATGCCCATGCCTCCAAAGCATTGCCACCACCCGGTGGGTGCGTGTATAATGCGAGTGTAATGTCAGACAAACTATTATACTCTGTTTTCCGGCTTCCTGCAAGCCGGAAGAAGGGAGACGGGCATGAAGATCCTCACCCTCATCAGCGGCGGCGACGTGGGCGGCGCGAAGACCCATGTGCTGGGCCTGCTGAAGGCCCTGGGCGGCCATATCACCGTGAAGCTGGTGTGCTTCATGGAGGCGGATTTCACCGACGCCGCCCGGGAGATGGGTATCGATATCCGCATCCTCTCCAGCCGGGACCTCCGGGCTGTGCTGAAGGAGCTCAGGACCATGAGCCGGGAGGAGGGCTTCGACCTGATCCACAGCCATGGCAGCCGGGGCAACTTCATGGCCTGGCTCCTGAAGCGTTCCTCTGGCCTGCCCCTGATCTCCACGGTGCACAGCGACTGGAAGCTGGATTACATGGGCCGCCCCCTGGCGGCCATGACCTTCGGCAAGCTGAACCTCATGGCCCTCCGGCATATGGACTATCTCATCGGGGTGAGCGATTCCATGAGCCGCATGCTCATCCGGCGGCGCATGGCCCAGCCGGACCGGGTCTATACCATCTATAACGGCGTGGATTTCGACCGCCCCCGACAGGCGGTCTCCCGGAGGGAATTCCTGGCGGCCCATGGGGTGCCGGAGGAGCCGGGTACGGTCTATATGGGCATCGCCGCCCGGCTGAATCCGGTGAAGGATATCGAGACCCTGGTGCGGGGCTTCGCCGCCGCCCGGGCGAGCTTTCCGGATATCCGCCTCCTCATCGCGGGGGACGGGCCGGAGGAGGAACGGCTGAAGGCCCTGGCCCGGAGCCTGGGGGCGGAGGACCGGGTCCACTTCCTGGGCTGGATCACGGATACGGACAGCTTTTATCATGCCCTGGATATCAATACCCTGACCTCCCTCTCCGAGACCTTCCCCTATGCCCTGACGGAGGGGGCGATCTGGGGCAAGGCCACCGTGGCCTCCCGGGTGGGGGGCGTCCCCCGGCTCATCGACCACGGGGTGAGCGGTCTGCTGTTCACCCCGGGGGACTGGGAGACCCTGGGGAAGGAGCTGGCGGAAATGGCCGCGGACCCGGCCCTCCGGAAGCGCAGCGCGGAAAAGCTGCGGGAGAAGACCCGGCGGGAATTCTCCCTGGAGGCCACGGTGCAGACCCAGCTGGATATCTACGATTCCGTTCTGCGCCGGTGGAAGCGGAGGGAGGAACGGCAGAGCGCCGTCACCGTCTGCGGCGCCTACGGCCGGGGGAACGTGGGGGACGAGGCCATCCTGGAGGCCATTCTCCGGGAGATCCGGGAGGCGGATCCGGATGCGACCATCTATGCCGTGTCCCGGGATCCCAAGGCCACCCGTATGGCCCATCGTGTCCGGGCGGTGCATACCTTCGATCTCCTGGCCTTCTGGAGGCTGGCGGGGCGGACGAAGCTCCTGCTGAGCGGGGGCGGAAGCCTGATCCAGGATGTGACCAGCCGCCGGAGCCTGTGGTTCTACCTCTATACCCTGGCGGCAGCCAGGCGCCGGGGCGCCCATGTGGTGATGTACGGCTGCGGCATCGGTCCGGTGAAGTACCCGGGTGACCGGAAGCTCAGCGCAAAGATCATCAACAAGAATGTGGACGTGATCACCCTCCGGGAGGACCATTCCCGGGAGGAGCTCCTGCGCATGGGGGTGGAGGGACCGGAGATCCTCCTGGCGGCGGATCCCTCCCTCACCCTGGAGGGGCCGGGGGAGGACCGGACGGAGAGCGCCATGCTCTCCGCGGGGCTGGATCCCAAGGGCGATTATCTCTGCTTCGCCCTCCGGCCCTGGCCGGGCTTCGAGGAAAAGGCGGAGGCCTTCGCCCGGGCGGCGGAGATCCTTTCCCGGGAAATGGGGCTCACCCCCGTGTTCCTGCCCATCGACCAGAGCCGGGATCCCGCGGCGGCGGAGCTGGCGGCGAAGAAGCTCAGCATACCCTATCATCTGCTCCCCGGCGCTTCGGATCGGGAGAGCGTCACGGCCATCCTCTCCCGCATGAAGGCGGTGGTCTCCATGCGCCTCCACGGCCTCATCTTCGCCGCCGGCCAGGGGGTGCCCCTGGTGGGGGTGGTGTACGATCCCAAGGTGCGGGCCTTTCTGCGGTATATCGGTCAGGACCGGTATGTGGACCTGGAGGACGTGACCGCCGAAGGGCTCTGCGCCCTGGTGCGCTCCGCCCTGGAGAGCAGCGGCGGGGAATCCCAGGCCCAGGCCGTCGCCCGGCTCCGGGACCTGGACCGGGTGAACCGGGAGGTGCTGGGGCGGTACCTGTAATTATTTACCGGAAAAATCGTTCTGGCGGGACATTCGGATGTCACCGCCGCCAAGCCTCGCAGAGCGCACATACGGGAGCGGCAGAGCCGCCCCCGTATAAAAGTGCGCCATTCGGACATCGTGCCGCTCCGTCTTCCCAGCCTTTTTCAGCGATTTCTCCGGTTCCCGTACGCCGCCCAAGTGGGTAAGGGAACGAAAAACGCTATCGTTTCCTCGACACTCTCGTGTCGGTAACGTCGGGGAAAATGTTCTCATACATAATTTGCGCCGTGAACGATCTGGCGGTGTGTTTGGGCTTTGTATTAATCTTGCCTAATGTCAATCAAATGAGATTTCCAAATTATGAATAATACTTGTTGCATGCCCAATACCGTAAGATCCAACAACTGTTACACCATCTGATTCGTAGACTGGAATATAAAAAACAAATTCTCGACCATTTGCTTTAGCCGCATATGCCAGCTCTAACAATTCATTATCATAGCGTAGCGCGTCTTCTGCGCTTCTTGGCGGCTGAAGTCCCATGTAAGGATCGTCATCTATTCTCTTGATGTATCCAACCGTTTCGAGGTCAGTACTCCCGTCAGGGAGGATAATAGCAGAACCATGAACTCTTTCCAGATCGGGATGATACTCAGTTTCATCATCGTCAATATAAAAGAAGCCATAGGTCTCTCCATTTTCATTTGTGGGCCATGTATAATCGTTTTTCATCTTGTCTGTTCCAGTTTTAGATGTAAACCCAGCACAAAGGAGAGAAACAATAAGAGTAATTGCAATAGCAAAACAAATATAATGCCTAGTTTTCATAATTTGCCTTCTTTCTTAACCTGTAATTGGGGCGGTTAGTGCTGTCGGTTTTTCCTTGAAAACTCCAGTTAAAGGATTATCCATTGCCTCAACATATCCTTTTCCACAATAATTGATGCCAGCTACACGCGTTGTGGATACCATTTGCTCCCAATGATCAGTGACTCTGTTACTAAAAGTTAAGCCTGATGATGTCAGATGCTGGTATGCATTGTTCCCATTATACACATAAAGCTTACCTTGAGCCCCTAAATATCCAGCTGAGACAGTACCCCCTCCTGCTGTCCTGATATGACCACATCCAACAGCAATATCCTGATTGTTCGATACATCCCAGGAAAACGCTGCTTCTGAATAGCAGCAATGCAAAATACTATTTGCATTGAAATACGTATAAATACTATCTATAGCAAGAGAAGTTTGAACCAAGCAAATCGATAGAACTACAACCAACGCAAGGATAGCTAGAATTTTCCTGCGGCGCATGAATAATTGTTTCATTAATTAACCTCCGACGCTTTAAATTATACTGAAAACAACTCATTACAATTGCGCTTTTTCCTTTCTACGGACAGGTGTTAGTGACTTCGACATCAGGTTGTGATACTCCATTGACCGACCAGGAAAGCTTCAGGCGATAGGTTACACCGCTGGTTACATTGCAGCTTCCGGATACAGGTACGCGAAAAGTTCCCGAATTGCTCCACGAATCTATTTCGGTACTCCCCTGATAAAGCGTCAAGGTTGCAGAAATAGAATCTGTGGTCTTATCACCACGGCAAACTACAGAGCAATAGGCAGTGGTCCCGCTGAAGGACAGGCTTGGGTTTGCGTCATAAGCCATGGAAGCCGCATGGGCCGTAAGACCGAGACTCAACATCAGGATCAGCATCAGCGCTGCTGCGCAAAGCTTTCTTTTCACATCAATCACCTCCTTCCGCAAAACAGTGCAGGTTTTGACTTCCTACCCTGTAAATGCAGAAGGAGGCGGTTTTCTTACAAGTTTGCCGAAAACTATTTTTTCTTTTCTCTCCGAAGGCTTTCGGCCAGTCGAATCATGTTCAGTTCGTCCAGATCCGCAACGATTGTGAATTGCACCCCTGCCTCATCATCAATCCAGGTCAGTTTCGTCATGTTCTCCGGATCCTGGGGGATAAACAGCGTTCCTTGATTCTTGCCTATTGTGACCTCAGAAACAGTATCCCCGTTGGGGACAAATACTGTCGCCCCGCCTTGCTTTAAAACCGTGTAGGTAAAGCTAATCAGTTCACCGCTTTTATTTCCATAGATTACATCTGTAAAGGTGGGTTCCTCCATCCGTTCAAGCTCAGAGAATCCATTTGGGAGCCCTGTGAGCTCATATCTAGGCAGGTTCTCTGCTTTCCCGAAATATCGATATACAATATGGGTCTGATACCATTCGGCGACCCAATGCTCCACTGCCGCACGGGCCTCCGGACTGAACAGCATCGCCATGCTGAAGGCGAGGGAAATGAACAGCAGGAAGACCGCAGCCCATCCGGCTGCTTTCCGGAGCGCCGACCGTTTCCTTTTTTTCACCCAGTACAGCGGGTCCGCCAGCATCAGGCGCATTTGCGCAGAATGATGAGGGGAGGGCCGGAAGACGATTCCCGGACCATATGCGCTTTCCTGATCAAGGGCGATGGCGTCGGACAGGACCCTGCCCATCAGCCTATCCAATTCCGCATCGGTCATTTCAAAAAGCCCTCCCTCTCGATGATTTCTCTCAGCAAGGCCCGCCCTCTGGAAATGCGCGTGTTGACGGCGCTTTCGGATATCCCCAGCCTCCGGGCGATCTCCTTCCCGGAGTATTCCAAAAGGAAACGCATTTCCAGCGCGGCCCGGTATGTATCGGGAAGCTTGGAAAACAACTGTACCAACTCGCTATACTCCGACACAGATTCGGCCTCCACGGTAATGCTGTCCCAATCCTCAAGCGGAATGACCCGTTTCTGCTTCCGCAGGATCATGAGCGATTCGTTCTTCACTACAGAAATGATCCAGAAGTGGAGATCATTACAATCAATTTCATAGACTTTTTCAAAATGCCGGATGATCTGGACAAACGTATTCTGCACGGCGTCCTCGGCGTCCTGCTGGTTTTTCAATATGCGCATGGCGGTCTTTTCGATCAGGCCATGGTATTGCTCATAGAGCTCCGTGAATTTCTCTCTGTCCGCTTCACTTTCCAGAACGGCAAGAAAAAAGGCCAGCATCCGAACACCCCCTCCGGCAGTTTGTATCTTTCTGCGATTCAGTACAGAACAATCATAACACGTTTATCGTCCAATGCAACCTGAAAGCCAAACAGGAATACACATTACCAAGAGAGCAGATTTCTTGGAATACCGGCTGGCTTTCCAGGCTTGGTCCTCACGCCTTTGCGCGTTCAGCATGGCAAAAGGAAATCGGGAAGCAGATCATTGCAAAAACTTTGAAATATCGGCTTGTTTTTGCATTTTGCGCGGCACCGGACGCTCCGGGGCAAAAAGGACGAAAAAACAGCGGCAGAGGAAGCGCGCTCCTCTGCCGCTGCAAAAAATGCAGGATTCCGCTCAATCCTTTTTCAGCCCGAATTTTTCCTCCGCCGCGGCCTTGATGGCCATGACGGCGCCGGTGATGCCCACCACGGAGGTATTGACGCAGAGGTCGTAGTTATCCAGGCTGCGCCAGGGGGTGCCGGTATAGAACTTGTGGTAGTTGGCCCGGCCCTTATCGATCTTGTTCAGGACGCTTTCGGCATTCTTGGGATCCTGGCCGTACTCGTTCACGATGCGGTTCAGCCGGTCCTGCTTGTCCGCATAGATGAAGACCCGGAGCAGGCTGGGGTGATCCCGCAGGACATAGTCCGCGCAGCGGCCGACGATGACCCCGTCCCCGCTGCGGGCGATATCCCGGATGACCTCGGACTGGACCATGAAGGCCCGGTCGTTCACGGGAACGGTGTACTGCATGCTCAGTTCGGAGGAGATATAGGCGGCGGTGGCCAGGTTGTACAGGAAGCTGTTGGAGGCCTTTTCCTCCGTCCGCTCGATGAACTCCTCGCTGAGTCCGCTTTTCTCCGCGGCCATTTCGATCAGGGCCCGGTCATAGTACCCGAAGCCCAGCATGGCCGCCAGCTCTCGCCCGATGAGCCGGGCGCCGGTGCCGATCTCCCGGCTGATGGTGATGATGGAATGCGCCATGTCTTTCCTCCTCCCTGCCGTGACCGCCGGAGCAAAGCGGGAGCCCTGGTCCGCGGCCACCCACCGGGAGAGGGACTCCCGGTGCGGTCTGATCCGTATTCGACATTATTATACAATGGCTCCGCGCCCTTTGTAAATGGGTTTTTTCGGCTCACGGCCCCTGAAAAAGGATTCGTTTCCGCTCTACGGCGTCCCCGGGGGAATCCAGGTATTCCTTCGGGTATTTTTTGTTCACCGCCCGGCGGATGGCGCCGCTCTCCCGCCAGAGGCGCTTGGAGACGCCCCCCGCCCCCAGGGAGAGGACATGGCATAGCTCCTCCATCATGCAGACGTTGTACAGGCACTCCGTCCCCGGCTTCGCCCAGCCGGTGTTCTCCAGCCCTCCGGCGGAAAACTTCTGCCGGTACAGGTAATACGGGCGATAGCCCCCTCCCGTGAGCCGGTCCCGGGCGCGGTCCAGCATCCGGGAGACCTCCGCCCCGCCGGGATAGGTCCCCTCCCGGGCGTTCAGGTCCGCCCCCCGCTTCCGGGTGAGGCAGTGGACCGTGATGTTTTCCGGGCCCAGGGCCAGGACCCGGTCCAGGCTCCGGGCAAAGCCCGCCTCCGTATCCTCCGGCAGTCCGGCGATGAGATCCATATTGATCTCGCCGGGGAAGACCTCCCTGGCCATGCGGAAGCAGGCTTCGATATCCGCCGCGCTGTGCTTCCTTCCGATGGCCGCCAGCACCCGGTCCTCCATGGTCTGGGGATTGATGCTGATCCGGTCCGTGCCGTGCTTTGCCAGCACCGCAAGCTTCTCCCGGTCCAGGGTATCCGGCCTTCCGGCCTCCACGGTCCATTCGCCGCAGGCGGTCCAGTCGAACTTCTCCCGCAGCAGGCCCAGGACCCGGTCCAGCTGGGGGGCGCTCAGGGTGGTGGGGGTGCCGCCCCCCATATAGAAGGCCCGGAGGCGCAGGCCGGTTTCCCGCACCAGCTCCGCCGTGCCCTCCAGCTCCCGGCACAGGGCGTCCACATAGGGCTCCACCAGGGCCAGGGACTTCTCCACGCTGTGGCTCACGAAGGAGCAGTAGGCGCAGCGGCTGGGGCAGAAGGGGATCCCCAGGTACAGCACCGCGTCCCGGTCCTCCAGGGCTTCGGAGACCCGGCGGCTGGCCCGGCCCGCCTCCGCGCAGAGGCGCGCCCGGTCCGGGCTCAGGCTGTAGATCCGTTCCATGGCCTCCGCCGCCCGCCCGGGATCATCCCCCGTCTCCGCCAGAAGGCGGGCGGCCAGCTTGGCGGGGCGCACCCCGGTGAGGGCGCCCCAGGGGAGCTCCTCCCCGGTGCAGGCCGTCAGGGCCCGGTACAGGGCGGTCTTCACCAGCCGCTGCTCCGCCCGGCGGCGCAGCAGCGCCTCCTCCGGCCAGGGGCCCTCCAGCAGGGCCTCCCCCTCGCCCTCGGCCCCATCCAGGCGCAGCCGGGCAAAGGCCCGGGGAGGAAGCTCCCCGGCATACAGGCGGGAGACCAGAAGATCCCCGGTCTCCGGCGGGCTGCCGCCCCAGACCCGGTCCCGATCCGGGAGCCAGGAAAGAAGGGCCTGCTCCACGGCGTGGCGGCAGTCATGCCCCTCCAGACAGATGATCAAGGCTCAGTCCTCCTGCAGGAAGGGGTTGAAGCGCCGCTCCCGGTCCAGGGAGGTGGCGTCCATGTGGCCGGGGTAGACCTCATAGTCCCCGGGCAGGTCCGCCAGCCGGCGGAGGGAGCGCTGCAGCTCCGCCCAGCTGCCCCCGGGGAAGTCCGTGCGGCCGCAGGAACCCCGGAACAGGGTGTCTCCGGTGAAGAGGACCGGGTCCGTACCATCGTGCCCGTCGCAAAGGAGGGTGACGCTGCCCCGGCTGTGGCCCGGGGTCTCCAGGACGCGGAATTCCAGATCCCCCACGGGGATCAGGTCCCCTTCCCGATAGAAGCTCAGCTCATCCCCGCCCTTGTAGGCATAGTCCTCTGTGCGCCCCTCAGGGCTCACGTCCAGGGCGTGGATCCAGATCTTCGCCCTGGTGGCCTCATAGAGGCTCAGCACCGCCCCGGTATGGTCATAATGGCCGTGGGTGATGAAGACGGCCTCCGTCTTCAGATGATTGTCCTCCAGATAATTCAGGATCCGGCCGGACTCCGCTCCCGGGTCGATCACGGCCGCCAGGTGGCTGCGCTCGTCCGTCACCACATAGCAGTTGGTCTGGAGCTGTCCCACGGGAAAGCATTTGATCTGCATGGTCGTTCCTTCCTTTCTTACAGTTCCGCCGAGTCCAGGATGATGGTCACCGGCCCGTCGTTCACGCTCTCCACCTGCATATCCGCGCCGAATACGCCGGTCTCCACGTGTATGCCCTTGGCCCGCAGGTCCTCCGCGAAGCGGAGATATTCCGCCTCTGCGATATCCGGCTTGGCCGCGGAGAGGAAATCCGGCCTGCGCCCATGGCGGCAGTTGGCGTAGAGGGTGAACTGGCTCACCAGGAGCACGCTGCCCCCCACGTCCAGCAGGGAGCGGTTCATTTTCCCCGCCTCATCCTCGAAGATCCGCAGCAGGGGGAGCTTCTCTGTGAGCTTCTTCCGCTCCGCCTCCCCGTCCCCCTGGCCGACGCCCAATAAGACCAAAAAACCGCCGTCGGTCCTGCCGACGACGCCACCCTCCACCGTTACCGAGGCGAACTTCACTCTTGTCACCACAGCGCGCATAAGACACGTCCTCCTGTCAAATTGCCCTCGGCAGAGTTCGTGCCCGCAGGCACGAATCAAACCGGAATCATTTTTGGCGGAATTCATTTCTGTCAAAAAACCTGCTCGCGTAGCGAACTGTGCGAGCGAAGCGAGTGCGGGCAGCGAAGCGCGATCCTTCTCAACGCAAAGCCCAACGAAGTGGGTCCGCGTTGAAATCGTTTATACCCCCGGCCGGACCACGTCCCGGACGCCCCGGACGCCCCGGAGCCGCCGGATCGCGGCATTCAGCTCCTCCCGGTCGTGCACCGTCACCGTCAGATAGGCTACGGCTCCGCCGCCCTGGATCTCCCGGATGTTCATGGAGGTGATGGTGACCTTCTCCGCGTTCAGGGCGGTGGCGATATCGATGATGAGATTCTGCCGGCCCACGGCGTCCACCGTCAGCGCCGCGGGGTATACGCTGCCCGCCGTGTCCCCCCAGGAGACCCGCACCCAGCGGCTTTCTCCCTTCTCCACGGAGCTGCGGTAGTTGGTGCACTCCTTCCTGTGGACGGAGACCCCCAGGCCCCGGGTGATGAAGCCCACCACGTCGTCCCCCGGCACGGGGGTGCAGCAGCGGGAGAACTTCACCAGGCAGTTATCCAGATCGCTCACCCGGACGCCCTTCACGCTGGCCTCGGAGGCCTGATGGGCGGGCTGCTGGGTCAGCTTTTCCGCCTGCTGCAGGAGCTTGTCCTGCTTCTGGACCCGGTTCAGCTCCTCCTTGAAGCGGTTGACGCTGCGGACGGCGGTCATGCCCCCGTAGCCCACGGCGGCAAAGAGATCGTCCAGGCTGGTGACCGCGAGCTTTTTCAGGACGATGGGGAGGAGCTCCGGATCCGTCAGCAGGTCCGGGTTCAGCCCCTGGTGCTTCATCTCCGCCTCCAGGGCTGCCCGCCCCCGGAGGATATTCTCCTCCCGCTTCTCCCGCTTGAACCACTGGCGGATCTTCGTCCGGGCGGTGGCGCTTTTGGCCAGGTTGATCCAGCCCCGGGCGGGACCCTTGGCGTTGGGGGAGGTGACCACCTCCACGATGTCCCCGTTTTCCAGCTTATGGTCGAAGCTCACGATGCGCCCGTTGACCCGGGCGGAGGTCATATGGTTGCCCACCTGGGAGTGGATGGAATAGGCAAAGTCGATGGGGGTGGCCCCGGCGGGAAGGTTGATCACGTCCCCCCGGGGGGTAAAGACGAAGACCTCGTCCGCGAACATATCGATCTTCAGCTCATGGACGAATTCCCCGGCCTCCGTATCCTGCTGGGCCTCCAGAAGGCTCCGGATCCAGGCGAATTTCTCCTCGTCCCCCAGGGCGGTGATCCCGTCCTTGTATTTCCAGTGGGCCGCCACGCCGTATTCCGCCGTATGGTGCATCTCATAGGTGCGGATCTGCACCTCGAAGGGGATGCCCTCGGTGCCGATGACGGTGGTATGGATGCTCTGGTACATGTTGGGCTTCGGGGTGGCGATATAGTCCTTGAACCGGCCGGGCAGGGGATTGAACAGATCGTGGATCTGCCCCAGGACATTGTAGCAGTCGGCAATGCTGTCCACGATCACCCGGAAGGCGCAGAGGTCCAGGACCTCGCTGAACTGCTTGTTCTGGCTGTACATCTTCCGGTAGATGCTGTAGATATGCTTCATCCGGCCGGAGACCTCGCAGCGGATGCCGCATTCCTCCATGCGGGCGGTGATCTTCTCCCGGATCCGGGCCATGAAATCCTCCAGCTCCTGCCGGCGCTGGTCCAGCTGGACGATGATCTCCTGGTAGCCGATGGGGTCCAGGTACAGAAGGCTCAGGTCCTCCAGCTCCCATTTCACCCGCTGCATCCCCAGACGGTGGGCGATGGGGGCGTAGATCTCCATGGTTTCCAGGGCCTTTTCCCGGCGCTTGGCCTCGGACTGGTAGTTCATGGTCTGCATATTGTGGAGCCGGTCGGCGATCTTGATGAGGATGACCCGGATGTCCCTGGCCATGGCCATGAGCATCTTCCGCAGATTTTCCATCTGCTCCTCTTCCTTGCTGGTATAGGTCACCCGGGTGAGCTTGGTGACCCCCTCCACCAGCTCCGCCGCGTTCTCCCCGAAGAGACGGGCGATCTCCTCATGGGTGGCGTCCGTATCCTCGATGGTGTCATGGAGCAGGGCGGCGATGAGGGAATCCTCGTCCAGGCCCATTTCGGCGCAGTTGTGCGCCACCTCCAGGGGGTGGGTCACGAAGGGAGACCCGTCCTTCCGGAGCTGGCCCTCATGCTTGACGCGGGCATAGTCAAAGGCGGTCCTGAGCCGCTCGCGGTCCAGGCCGGGATTGTAGGACAGAGCCCGTTTCTCCAGTTCCTCGTAGCGTTTCTCGATGTCTTCCATGCTTACCGGAGCCTCTGCAGGATCTTGGATTCGTTCAGGTCGGCCTTCCCCGCGAAGCGGGGGATGCGGATATCCAGCCCCCCCTCCTGCTCCTGCAGGCGGATGAGGCCCAATTCGTCAAAGATCCGGAGACAGACCAGGATGCGGCCGAAGGACGGGACCTTCGCCCGGAGCGCCATCTCCGGCAGCAGCGTGTCCTCCTCCTCCGCGAAGCGGCGGGAGCGGGAGCTGATGTACCGCCATACCCGGGCCAGGTCGTTCCGGTCCGGCCGGATCATGGCCAGCTCCACCGGCAGCATCCGCTCCCCGGCGAAGAAGCGCCGGGCCAGGGGGAGGGTGGGCTCCTCCGGCTGGCGGGAGGGGCGGACGCAGCGCAGAAGGAGCTGCACGGTGCGGCTGCCCCGGAATTCGTTGATGCCGGGCTCGAAGGCCAGGTCCACCCAGGTCCCCGCCCGGATGCCCAGCTCCCGCACGCTCAGACCGAAAAAGACGCAGTCCAGCCGTTCCCCGTCCCGGGACACGGTCATTTTCAGATGCCGGTCGTTGCCGATGGGAGTGATGGAGTCCACCCGCACATCCCGGATGCACAGGGTGGGCGGGGCGTTCCCCACGCCCCAGGGGGACAGATCCCGGAGCCCTTCGATCTCCTTCAGGGTGAGGAGGCTCATGTCCTCCAGCTGGAAATCCACGGGGATCCGGGCCTGGAGCTGCGCCCCCTCGGAGGCGCGGTAGAGCTTGTCCAGCCGCTCCCGCAGGGCGTCCACGTTCTCCCGGGGCAGGGTGAGCCCCGCGGCCATGGCGTGGCCGCCGAAGCTGCTCAGCAGGTCGGAGGCCTCCCCCAGGGCGTCGAAGAGGCAGAAGTTTCCCGGGCTCCGGCAGGAGCCCCGGCCCTCCTCCCCCTCCAGGCAGATCACCACGGCGGGGACGCCGTACCGCTCCGCCAGCCGGGAGGCGACGATGCCGCTGACCCCGTGATGCCAGGTATCGGAGGCCAGGACGATGGGGCTCTCCACATGGCCCTGATCCCCCATCATCTCCAGGGCTTCGGTGAACACCCGGTTCTCCACCGCCTTCCGGGCGTTGTTCATCTCGCAGAGCTCCCCCGCCAGGCGGGCGGATTCCTCCGGGTCCTCCGCCATCAGCAGGTCAAAGGCGGTGCGCACGCTTCCCATGCGGCCCGCCGCGTTCAGCTTGGGCACCAGGGAGAAGCTCACGTCCGTGCCCCGCAGGGTCCGCTTATCCAGGCCGATGGCCCGCATCAGGGCATCCAGCCCCGGCAGGGGCTTTTCCCGCAGGGTTCGGGTCCCCCGACGGATGAGGCAGCGGTTTTCCCCGATGACGGGCATGATATCCGCAATGGTGCCCAGGGCCACCAGCGGTCCGTATTCCGCCAGCATGGCCTCCACCCGATCCGGCCCCTCCAGGGCGCAGACCAGCTTGAAGGCCACCCCCACCCCCGCAAGGCCCTTGAAGGGATAGGGGCAGCTGCGCTTCTGGGGGTCGACCACCGCCGCCGCCGCAGGCAGCTCCGGCAGACATTCGTGGTGATCCGTGATCACCATGTCGATCCCCAGCTCCCGGGCCAGCTCCGCCTGGGCGCAGGCGGTAACGCCGCAGTCCACCGTGATCAGGAGGGTGACCCCCTCCCGCCGGATGCTGCGCAGGGCTTCCTCCGTGATCCCGTAGCCCTCCGTAAGCCGCTCCGGGATATAGGTGAGGCAGCGCAGTCCCTGCCGCTGCAGCCAGGAGGTCATGAGGGCGGAGGCGGTAAGCCCGTCCACGTCATAGTCCCCGTAGACCGCGACCTTCTCCCCGGCCTCCACGGCCCGGCGGATGCGCTCCACCGCCGGGGCCATATCCTCCAGCAGCATGGGGTCCAGGAGCAGGCCCGTATCCTCCCGGAGGAACTCCCCGGCTTCCTGGGGGCCGGTGACGCCCCGGGAGGCGAGAAGCGCGGCGGACAGCCTCCCGCAGCAGCCGGACCGGTAAATGGTCTCCGCTGCCGCCGGGTCGTATGTGCCGACCTGCCATCCGCCGAATGCTCTCATTCCTGGACTCCTTTCCGATAACTACTCTCCGGCCTGGGACCAGGGGAAGCGGATATGCGCGCCCCCGTCGTCATACACCGTCCAGCTCCGCAGAAGGAAAAACAGGACGATCCCCAGGATGATCAGAATGACGGCCGTCCGCAGGATCCCGGCGACCACCGCCCCGAAGCCGGGCTTCTTCTTGTAGACCTTGGGCTTCATCCCCGGCTTTCCACTTCCCCGATCTTCGCCACCCGCCGGGCGTGGCGTCCCCCTTCAAAGGGGGTATCCAGGAAGGTATCCATGATTTTCGCCGCCAGGCCGGGTCCCGTCACCCGGGCGCCCATGGCCAGGATATTGGCGTCATTAAGCCGCCGGGTGAGCTCCGCGGAGTAGCAGTCCCCGCAGAGGGCGCAGCGGATGCCCCGGATCTTGTTGGCGGTGATGGACATGCCGATGCCCGTGCCGCAGATCAGGATCCCCCGGTCGCAGCGGCCCTCCGCCACAGCCCGGGCGGCAGGCTCGCCGAAATCCGGATAATCGCAGCTCTCCGCCGAGAAGGTGCCGAAATCCTCATATTCCAGGCCCCGCTCCCGCAGATGGGCCATCATTTCCTGCTTCAATTCAAAGCCGCCGTGGTCGCTGGCAATGGCGATCATGGGGATCATCTCCTTTTTGCGCGCCGGTCCGGAGCCCCGAAGGGCGCCGCTGCACTGGCAAATATTAAGATAGTATAGTATACCACAGGCCTTCCATGGAGCGCAAGGGAAAGAACACAAAATTGATGGGATGCCATGTAGAGTCGTCAATGATGGGTGACACATTCCTCGAAAAAATAAGACGTAGATTATGGGATTGAATTTGAGGAAGAAGGAGGAGCC
>JBGUZS010000040.1:0-16877 GCA_045223835.1 Oscillospiraceae bacterium
TCCAACACCCTGGACCTGGACGTGGAGCTGGCCCGCTTCGGGGCGCTGGAAACGGGGGAGTACGTGGTGCGCCGCCGTCTCCTCCCCCTGGGGAGCGGGGAAAACAACGCGGACTGGCGGCTGATCCCCCCTGAAGGCCGGGTGCTGTATGTGGATACGTCCTTCTATACCTCCGGTCCCCGATACACGGACATCTCCGCCGTGGCCGGAAATGTGGAGCCCATCCTCCCCGACCCGGTGTACTATGCCCCCTTCCCCAACGAAAACCGGGGCTGCCTCCCCGCCCCCCTGCATATCTTCCTGTTGGAGAATGGGCGGTTCAACGCCGCTGGAGCCGTCTTCACGGTGAAGAACCTGGGGGAGCGGACCTATACCTACTATACCCAGAACTTCACCCTGTTTTTCCGGGAGGATAAGGAATGGCTCCCCCTGGAGCGGGAGTGGCACCTGAGAAAGGGCAGGGACTTCCAGACCCTGGCTCCCGGGGAAAGCGCGCTCCTGCGCTTTCAGGTGTCCACCGCCGGGTATCCCTCCCTGGCCCCCGGGGACTACCGGCTGGTCCTTCCCCTTTCCGTCTCCGGGGCGGCGGAGCCGGAGTGGCTCGTGGCGGAATTCCGGGTCCTCAAGGACGGCAGCGGGGAATATACCGGGGAGGAGCTGGAGCTGGAGGCGGTGCTCCGGGATTATGCCATCACCCTGGGGGCGGCATACCGCCACCCGGAGGGGCTCATCTGGCCCTGGAACACCTGGAGCGAACAGCAGACCCGGCGGGATACCTATGTACAGTTCTGGCGGCTCCGGCGGGAGCGGGACCGCTTCGTGGTTACGGTGAACCGGGACGGGGACGTGGCCCGGGCGGAAAAGCTGCTGAAGGACTACGACAACGTGACCGTGGTGCGGGGAGAAGGGGGAAGCACCTTCTCCAGCGAAGTGACGGAGGAAAACCTGGGCCTTCGAGGTGAGCTTCGGGCAGAGTGCGTGGAGCAGACGGACCCCCGCCTGCACCGGGAAAGCATTTGGGCCCTCACCTTCCGGTGGGACGGGGAGGAGACCGCCAGGTTCGTGGCGTATTATCCGGAGCGTCTGTTCGGGGACAAGTGGAAGCGCCTGGGGGCCCGCGCCGGGACCGTGGCGCTGGATGCCGCTCATATGGTGTACATCCCCCTGGAACCGGGAGAAAACGTTTTGGAGATCGACCTGGGGGATTACCGGGCCGAGTTCCCCCCGGAGGGGGAATACCGTTTCGCCCTGGGCGTCCAGACCCCGGAGGGGGGCGTGGAATACTACACCTGCCCCTTTGCCATCACCCTGGAGGGGGAAGCGTAAACCCAGGTTAACCGGATACGCCTGTTTCTGTCGGAAAGGAGGCATTTCCCATGAAGAAAACGGTATTGCTGCTCGCCGTTCTGATCCTTTTTGCGTTCACCGGCTGCGGGCGGAAAGCCCAAGCTCCGGCGGAAACTCTTCCGCCGGTGGAAACTGAAGCGCCGGCGGAGACTCCCGCACCTGCCCCGGAGCCCTGGGCCCCCGGGGATACCCCCGCTCTTCCGACCTATTCCAGCGGGGCCGAATCCTGCGAGGCCATCCTGGACCTCACCTGGTCCTGGCACTATATCGACGAATCGGGAAAGAGCCACGATTTTGAAAGCAGCGGCCCCTCCCCTCAGCTGACGGACTGGCTGGATGGAACCCATCCCATCCTCCGGGCGGATGGGGAGGTCCAGCTCGCCTTCCCCTGCCGGATGCCGGATCGCATGAGCCTTGCCGCATTTTCCCCCAAGGGCGCAATCCCGGTGGAGCTGCGGGAGGGGAGCTTCACCCCCTATGCCGGGGCGAACGCCTATCTGCTCAGCGTTTCCTGGAAGCGGGGCAAGCCGGTCACGCGCAGCGAGGCCTGGTACATCCTGCTGGTGGAGGGGACCGGACCCGCCCAGCTGCCGGAGACGGAATCCGGGATCAGTCTGACCCTGCTGGAGGCGGACGCCCAGGGCTGCACCTTCACCCTGGAAAACCAGCGGGAAAAGGAGTTCTTCCTGGCCAGCAGGACCGACGGGATGTTCTACGCGGGTTATTACTCCCTTTTCCGCCGCACAGGATCCGGGACCTGGGAATGGCTGAAGCCCCGGCGCTTCCCCATGGAGTCGCTCCTGGAGTGGCCCGCCGGGAGCAGCCGGACCGCAGAGTTGGACTGGTCCTGGAGCCAGGGGACCCTGGAGCCGGGGGAATACGCCGTACTGTTCATGGGCGGTCTGCTGAGCCGTATGTCCTCGGCGGACAACCGGGTCTATCTGACTGCGTTTTTCACTCTGGAGCAGGACGAGCTGCCGGAGCCCCAGGGACCGCTCACCCTGTGCGAAGCGCCGGAGGGGCTGAGCTCCGCTCTGGAGCAGCGGAGCCCCCATCGCTGGACCCAGGCCATCACCAGCACCGGGGAAATCCCCTGCGCCGTTGACCGGAACGCCTTCCTGTTCCGTTTGGAGGAAACCGGGACGCTCACCTATATCCGGCCGGAGTACACCCTTCCCTCCGGGCCGAACAGTCCCCTCCTCCTGTCCCGGGCGGGTATCCAGCAGGCCGACGTGGAGCTGGCCGCCGCCTACGGGGAGCTGGAGGCGGGAGACTTTGTGCTCCGCCGGCGGGTATATCTCATGGAATCGCCGGTTTTGCTGGACGTGGTACTGGTTCGGAGCCGGCGGATCCCTTCGGACCGGATCGTATATCTGGACACGGGATTCACCCTGTCCGCTCCCCTGTCGGACGTTCCCGTGAACGTGGACCCCTGCCCGCTGCCCTTCTATGCCGATCCCACTTCGGACCCGGACCTGCCGGTCTCCGCCGCGGGCAGCGTCTTTGACGCCCACGGCTGCCGTCTGCAGCTGGAAAACCGGGGAGAACAGCCCGTCGGCCTCAGCTATGATTACGTGCTGTTTTTCCTCTGGGAGGAAGAATGGCTCCCTCTGGAAAACAATGAACCGGGCTGGACTGCCCGCTTTTCGGAGCAGGGTCCTCTCCAGCCGGGAGACAGTCTGGAGCTCACCGGCGTTTTCTCACACTACTACGATCCCCTGGAGCCGGGAACCTACCGGCTGGTGATGCGGGCCGGATACTCAGATGAGAATGGGTATAGCGCAAAAACGACCCGGTTAACCGCGGACTTCACCATTCTGGGGGACGGTACAGGCATATTTTTGGGAGATTGAAGAAATATTGACAAATAACCCTTGACTTTGACGCGGCGTCAAATTGTACGCTGGACCTGCAAAGGAGGAGTTTCCCATGAAAAAAGCCCTGTTCTTCCTTCTGATCCTGGCCTTGGCTCTCCTGGCCGGCTGCGGCCGGGAGGCGAAGGAGCCGGTCCCGGAGTGGCCGGACCGGCTCGCCGGGGAATATGACGATACCCTCACCTTTACCTACCGAGGCACAGAACCGGCGCTCACCGGGGCGGACAGCCTCACCGGGCGGATGACCGCCCTGTTCTCCCTGGAGGACGGAAGCCCCCTGGCCCTGAGCTGGCGTCGGGTCGCCGGCGCGGAAGCGGAGCTGCTGGAGGACTTCCTGGCCGAGGCCGGCGGTACCGCCGGGGTATGGGCGGAGGACAGCTCAGCTCCCAACGCAGCGGAAGCCTATGTCTCTCTGGCCGGACGGTGGTACTGTCTCAGCGCCTCCTGCCCCGGCAAGGACCGGGATACCCTGCTTGCGCTGCTGGACGGGACGGTATCCGCCCAGGCGGGAGAGGACCGGTTCTGGCCCCGCCTCACCGGAGACCCCTGGCTGGCGGAGCTCCCCTGGGGGGAGGACTGGACCTGCCTCATTCTGGGTCAGCATGAGCTGGAGCCGGGGGAGGGAAAAGACGCCCTTCGGGCGCTGTTTTCCGCCTGTTCCTGGGTCCTGGCGGAGCCGGACGCGGAGGAAGAGGAGACGGTCCGGATCAGCGGCAAAACCTATTCCGTGATCCCGGACATCCGACAGACGTGGATCTGGTCGGGGAACGACTCTCCCCTGCGCTTCCATCTCCGGCGAAACGGGGACGTCTGGTGGAACGGGGACCTGTGGAGGCCTGTGGGAGAGGGCGCCGGGGAGACCCTCCTGGCCGGTTTTGAGGCCCTGCGGGACTCGGGGATCCCCATCCATGATCCTCCGCCCCTGACCTATTCCTGCGGAGAGGCGGTGCTGACCGCCCACATCGCCCCCACCTTCTCCTGGAGCTATATCTCCCGGGCCGGGGTACCGTATCATACGGAGTCCGACGGAGACTTCTTCGAGAACATCGACTGGCTGGACGGAAGCCGTCCCGCCCTCCGGGCGGAGGGAGTCGTGCGGCTTTCCTTCCCCACCCGGGAACCGGACCGCATGACCCTGGGGGTCTTCACCGGCCTGGGCAAGGCCCCGGTGGAGCTGCGGGACGGAGGCTTCGTCCCCTACGCCGGGACCAGTACCTATTTTCTCAGCGCCTACTGGGAAAAGGCGGACCAGGGAGGCTATGGCGGGGCGAACTACATTCTCCTCATCGAGGGGGCCTGTGCCATCGATCTGCCGGAATCTGACGCTGAAGTCAGCGTGAGCCTCCTGGCGGCGGACGCCTACGGCTGCAGCTTCACCCTGGAGAACCGGGCGGAGCAGGACTTCCTCCTGCCCACCTTCTTCAATACCAGAGGCCATCCCCTTTTTCGCAAAACGGCCTCCGGAAGCTGGGAATGGGTGAAACCCATCCGGGCTCCGGAGGACGAGGACTGGTCCTGCAACGCAGGAAACACGCTGCGCCTGGGTCTGGACTGGTCCCGGGCGCTGGGTCCCCTGGAGGCGGGGGAATACGCCCTCCTTTTCCGAGGACAATTCATGGGCCGGAAGGGCGGCTTGGTGGGAGAGCCGGTATATCTTCCCCTGTACTTCACCCTGGGGGAGGATGCTCTCCCGGAGCCGCCGGGTCCCCTCGCCTTCCAGGGCATGCCGGATGGGTTTTCCCTGACCCTCAGAGCGCTCGGCCCCCACCGCTGGACGCAAACCTTTGCCGTCCCGACGGAGGGTCGGTATATCCCGGAGCGGGATTTCTCCCTCTTCCGGGAAGAGGCGGACGGGACCCTCACCCACATCCTCCCCCGGTATCATCTGCCCTACGGCATGAATCATCCGGTTTCTTCGACCGCGGAGCTGGATGTGGACCTGGCGGCCCAGTACGGCAGCTTGAAAGCGGGGACCTATGTGATCCGCCGCCGCTTCCTCCGGCGGGAGGAAGGAGAGACCACGGAAAGGCCCTTTGACCGGAGCTGGCGCACCTTCCCGGAGGAGCGGATCCTGTACGCGGACACCCGCCTGTATCTTGACCGGGACCTGGCCGCCTCCACCCGGGAGGTGGAGCCCGCGTCCATCTCCTTCTATGCCGGGGAGGATCAGGTCCTGCCCGTGATCATCCAGAACGGCCGATTCACCTCCACGGAATGCCGCTTTGCGGTGAAGAACCTGGGAGAGGAGACCATCAGCTTCGGGGAGGACGAGGATACCCTGTACTACCTGGAGGGGAACGGGGAATGGCTCCCCGTGGCCAACGGGCGGCACCTGGCCAACGGTCTCATCCCGGTGGAGATCCCGCCCGGAGAAAGCCGGGAATGGCGCACTGCATTTCAAAACAACCGGTATTTCAAATACGGTCCCCTCCCCAAGGGCGTCTACCGTCTGGTGTTCCAGGCCTGGCTGGAGGAGGACTACCAGACCAGGTATCCCTTGGTGGTGGAATTCTCCATCCGGGAGGATGGATCCGGGATGTATACCGGGGCGTGAAAGAAGGCGGAAAAGAAAAAAGAAGGATATTTCTGCAGAAATTTGCAAAAACCCCTTGACATTGACGCGGCGTCAAATTGTAGGGTGAGAGCGAAAAGGGGGGTGAAACCCATGAAAAAAGCTTTGATCCTTCTCTCCATCCTGCTTCTGGTCCTCCTCACCGCCTGCAGCGGAGAGGCGAAGGAACCGGTACCGGATTGGCCGGACCGGCTCACCGGGGAATACGACGACGCCCTGACCTTCACCTACCGGGGCGGGGAGCCGACGCTCACCGGAGCGGACAGCCTCACGGGACGGATGACCGCCCTGTTCTCCCTGGAGGACGGGGGCACACTGGCCCTGGGCTGGCGGCGGCTGGTAGGAGCTGAGGTGGAGCTGCTGGAGGACTTTCTGAAGGAGACCGGCGGAAATACCGGGGTCTGGACGCCCGACGGCAGCGCGCCAAACACCGTGGAGAGCTACGTCCGCCTGGGACGGAGCTGGTACGCCCTCAGCGCCGCCTGCGGCGGCCTGGAGGACGCCGACCTGCTGGCCCTGGTGGACGGGACCGTGGAGGCCAAAGCGGAGAAGGAGGCTGCCCTGCCCGGGGCGGCCTCCTCCCTCTGGCTGGAGGAGCTCCCCTGGAATGAGGATTGGACCTGTCTGGTGCTGGGGAACTGGGAGCTGGACCCCCAGGCGGGAAAGGACGCCCTTCAACCCCTCCTTAATTCGTACAAGTGGCTGAATATCGGCTCGGCAGCGGAGACTCCGGGAAGCGGCTCTCAAGAAATTAAGATCACCCTGGCCGATGGAGCGGCCTGCTTCCGCCTGGAGGAGAACGGGGACCTGTGCTGGAACGGGGATCTGCTGCGGCCGATAGGAAACGGGGGCGGCGAAGGTCTGCTGAAGAACTATGCCGCCCTGCAGGAAACCGGAGAAAACATGTGCGCTCCGCCCCATCTCACCCTTCGCTGCGGAGAGGAAACCGCTCCTGCCCTCCCGGAGGGCACCTTCTCCTGGAGCCATACCACCCGCTCCGGGGAGCATCTGGAAAATAAGGATCGCAGCAAAGGCTACTGGGGCGAGGGGCACCAAAGCGTCTCCTGGCTCAGCCTGGGTCAGCCCATTCTCCGGGCGAACGGCGAGGTGACGCTGGAGTTCGCCTCCCGGGAGCCCGCGAAACTGCGCCTCAGCGTTTTCTCGGAGCTGGGAGAGGGAACGCCGGTGGAGCTGGAGGATGGCCGTTTCACCCCCTATGCCGGGGTAAACACCTATCTGCTGGTGTGCACCTGGGACTGGATCCGGTACGGCGGCAGCGGCAGCGGCGAATACATCCTGCTGATCGAGGGAGCGGCGGAGCTGGCCCCGGCGGGGACCGAGACGGAGGAGGTGGTCCTCACCGTCACCCGGGCGGACACCTACGGCTGTTCCTATACCCTGGAAAACCGGGGAGATCGGCCCTTCGCCTTCGACGGCGCCTACGCTCTGCTCCGGCGAAATGCCGCCGGAGGCTGGGAATGGATGCAGCCCCTGCGCTGGCCCATGTACGGGCTTTCCCTCAAGGCGGAGGGCGGGGAGAACCAGAGCCAGCCCTTCGATTGGTCCCATGCCTACGGGACCCTGCCTGCGGGGGAATACTGCATCCAGCTCCCGGGGACCCTGGGCGTAGGGATAGAAAAGGAGGTCGTGTATCTCCGGGCAGGCTTTATCCTGGAAGATGCGGTACCGGAGGGGCCGGGGCCCCTCACCTTCTGTCCCCTGCCCGAGGGCATCACGACGGGGTCTTATGTGCTCACGGGGCCCCGCTACCGCCGGACCCAGATCCTGATCGCAGAGGAGGAGGGATGGAAGGCGGCGCAGGATTTCTCCCTCTTCCGCAAAACGGAGGACGGCAAGCTGCAATACGTTCCACCTGCGTACCGTCTGTCCAACTGGCTGAGCAGGCCACAAACGCTGCGGACAAACCGGGAAAACGCCTTTGCGGTGGATCTGGCCGCCCAATACGGAGATCTGCCCATGGGGACCTATGTGGTCCGGCGGGCCTTCATCCGGCTCACGGAGGAGGAGCGGGAGACCATGTCCTACTGACCCCGGGTGACGGAGGAGATCCCGCCGGAGCGGATCCGCTACGGCGACCAGCTGATGGAGCTGACCATGCCCCTGGAAAAGGTGCCCCGGGGGGTCGACCCGGTGGACGAATGGCCAAACGGCTATCACGGGCAGGATTCCACGGTGCTGGTCTCCGCCCAGGGAAGCATCTTTACCTCCAGGGAGGCCAGGCTGCAGCTGACCCTCAACCCCGCCGACCTCTGGTACGACGTGGAGGTGGAAAACGATTATTACTACCTCTATTTCGAATACAAGGGAGAATGGTTCCCGGTGGAGCACAGGCGGTATTCCTCCCATGGGCTCTTGGCCGGGCTCCTGCACCCCGGGGAGACCAGGGAGCTGGTCTTCCCCTTCACCCCGCACTTCGGGGAGCTGCCGCCCGGCATCTACCGGATGGTCATCCACTGCACCGCCCCAGGTCAGGCGGCGAAGGATCCCCAGGGATCCTGCATCGTCATCCAGTTCCGCATCCTGGAGGACGGTACCGGGACCTGGGACGAAGTCCGGGAGGCGGAGCTGCTGATCCGGAACTATGCCCGGGAGCTGGCGGCACAGTATCCGTATCGGGTACCGGTGGAGCTCCTGAGCGAGGTAAACCGCCGGTATATGCAGAGCCGCAGCAACCCCGGGGAGTTCAGGATCGACCAGGATCTCTATGTCTCCCATTGGACGGTGCAGCGGCGTCAGGACCGTCTCCTGGTGACAGTATGGCGGGACCGGGATGTAGAACGGGCGGAAAAGCTCCTTTCGGTCTACGGCTTCGCGGACGTGGTGCGGGGAGAGGATCCCCCGCCGAAGCCCAGCAAGGTGACGGTGGAAAACCTGGGGACCCGGGGCAGGCTGGAGGCCATCCCCCTGGAGCAGGAATTCGATCTGCCCGACCCTGTGGGGATCTGGCTCCTGCGCTTCACCTGGACCGGGGAGGAATCCGTCAGCTATGACCAGGGATTCTACGATTTCGGCGGCCTTCCCCCCTATGCCCTGGAGGTATACGACGCTTCCGGCGGCGGCTGGCTGGAGCTCCCCCAGGTGCAGTCCACCTCCGCCACATGGCTGGATTGGATCTCCTTCGACTGGATACCGGGAGAGACGGCGGCGGAGTGCATCCTGAGCCTGAGCGGGTTTTATGGGGAGTTCTCCCCGGAGAAGGAATACCGCGTGGTCTTCCGCTGTGATATTCCCGGGAGAGGCTCCTGCTGGACCTGTCCCCTGCCCATGGAAAACGCCGCATGAACGGGAAAGATCCGGACGCGTAAAGGCGTCCGGATCCGATTTATGGCGCATCGCCGTTCAGCTTCACCACCACGGCCCCGTCCACCACCTTCACGCTTCCCTGCCTGGGGTACAGGGGCATGGACTGCACCTCCGGCTTTTCGGCGTATTGCTCCGCCGTTTCGCTCTCCCCGGTATAGACCGGGTCCGTAACGGCCAGGAAATACCGGAGGAAATGCTGATAGGTGAAATAGGTCCGCAGGTCCCCCAGGTCGTAGATCCCTACCAGCCGGGCCAGGTCCAGCTCCGGCGTGGGGGACAGGGACGCCTCCCGGACGCTGCTCCCCAGGAGCACCACCTTCATCCCCGGCTCATAATCCGGGCAGTCCTCGATCCGGGCCACCAGGCGGTTTGACCAGGCAGCACACTGCCGCATGGCGAAGTCTGCCTTCAGATAGGCGTTGTTGTCCGTGAGCCAGTAGGAATAGGCGGTGAGCCCCAGAGTCAGCAGGAGGACCCAACTCATGAGCCGGGGCAGAAGGCCGTTCCCGGGCTTCTCCTCCCCCGGGGCGGCATATTCCAGCAAAGCCAGGGGCAGCAGTAGGATATGCACCATGGGATACAGCATGTGGATATGCACATGCCCGTCGGGGACCATCACATAAATGAAGGTTCCCGCCAGGGGATACAGGACCGCCAGGACCAGGGCCAGGGCCGTCCGCCCCGTTCCGGGCCTTCTGCGCCGGAGCAGCGCCGCCCCCAGGCACAGGCTCCCCAGGGCGGAAAGCAGAAAACCCCAGCGGAGGAAACGGATATGACAGCCCCAGTCGTTCTCCCAGAAAAAGAACCAATACTTGCGATAGGCGGTAAACACCAGCCGGGGAAGCCGGGAGAGGGATACCTTCCCCATATCCGCGATGCCCTCATAGTCCGTCAGCCCGCCGGAGGGCATGGTGAGCCGCACGGTGAGCAGATAGGCCAGCACCCCGGCGGCCAGGGTCAGCGCCAGCCGCAGCCCCTTGCCCAGGAGCTGCCGGAGGGACAGCTCCCCGTCCAGGGTTTCCAGGAACAGGGCACCCACCATCAGCACTGCCGCCGCGGGAAGATAAGCCTGGTAGATGCTCATGGACAGGGTGAGGAGGACCGCCCCCAGGAGGCTCCCCCGCCAGCCCCTCCGACAGGCGGCCCAGGCGGCAAGGGCGGCCAGAAACAGGCTGAAAAAGTAACCGGAGGCGGTGAACATATAGCCGAAGGTGGCGGTCACCGCCGGGAAGCTCACCATCAGCGCCGCGGTGAGCCCGCAGCCCAGGGGGCTTCGGATGCGCAGCAGCGTCACCGTGAGGCAGGCGGTCAGGGCCAGGAAAAGAAGGCTGAGCACCCCGATGAGCCAGGGCATGCTCAGGTTTCCATCCAGACGCAGGACGGGCGGGAGCAGCCACCGGCCCGAGGCGGCGCCGTACCCGGCATAAAACATCTGGTTCAGGTCGTCGTGGTTCGTGAATTTGTTCAGAAAGGCATAGCTATGGGTGAGAAAGCCCAGGATCAGCGCGGACAGAAGGGTGAAGCGGACAGGCTTCGGCATGCGCCGAAGCAGGGTCTCCGCCGTCTCCCCGGCGGAACGCAGCCGGAAGGTCCCTCTCATCTTTCCTCCTCCCCCCTTTCGCAGCTCCGGGCCACCAGATACCGCGGCCTGTGCTGGACCTCCTCAAACACCCGGCCCAGATAGTACCCCATCAGCCCAAGGCTCAGCATCAGGCAGCCTCCCAGCGCCAGCAGAAGGAGGATCACGCCCCGCGCTCCCGACACCGTCCTGCCCCGGAGCACCTCTCCCAAGGTCACCGCCCCCAGCACCAGGGCCAGGAGCAGCGCCCCGCAGCCCAGGACCGTGACGATCTGCAGGGGCGCGGCGGTGCTGCCTGCGATCCCCGAGGCGGCATAGCGCGCCAAGGCGAGAAGAGACCAATGGCTCTTTCCCGCTCTCCGCTCCTCCACTCGAAACTCCAGCTCCGTCTCCCGGAATCCCGTCCAGGGAGCCAGGGCCCGGAAAAAGGTCCTGCGCTCCGGAAGGGAGAGGAGCGCCTGGACCACCCGCCGGTCCAGAAGCTTGAAATCGGAAGCTCCGGACATGTCCTGCCCGGAAGCCCGGCCCATCAGGCGGTAAAAACTCCGGGCCGCCAGCCGGCGGAGACCGTTTTCCCGACCCCGGTCCGTCTTCACCCCGTTCACCACCTCCCAGCCCTCCCGCCAGAGGCGGACCATCTCCGGGAGCTTCTCCGGCGGATGCTGGAGGTCGCAGTCCATCACCGCGCAGCAGTCCCCCCGCGCTGCCTCCAGACCCGCCAGGATCGCCGCCTCCTTCCCGAAATTCCGGGAAAAGCTCAGGCCCCGCACGCAGGCGTCCTCCCGGGAAACGGCGCGAATGGCGTCCCAGGTGCCGTCCTTTGAGCCGTCGTCCACAAAAACCAGCTCGTAGGGGATCCGGGCGCGCCGCAGCACGGCCGCCGTCTCTCGGGCCGCCGCCGGGACGCCGCCTTCCTCATTATAGACAGGGATCACCACGGACAGCATATCCGCTCATCTCCTTTGCTGAAAACGGGTATTCTTTCCATACCAGAATTATCCTCCGTTTTGGCGCTGTGTATACCTTTCACGATAGATAACAATTGTCAGCAAGAAGGTAGCACATATGCTGACTTTTGTCAACACAAAGGGCAAAAATGAGCCCCGTGCCGACGGCACGGGGCTCAAATAACAATCCGGGTGGCGACAGAGCTTATTTCTCGAAGGTGGTGGCCAGGTTGCCCCAGGACTCGCAGAAGATGGCGGGGTCCATGAGCTTCAGGTCGGGGCTGATCTCAGGCCTGAAGTCCATGTTGGCCAGGATATCCTTCTCCAGATCCATGCCGGGGGCGATTTCGATGAGGGTGACCTTGCCGTTCCGGAGCTCGAACACGGCCCGCTCGGTGATGTACAGCACGATCTGGCCCTTTTCCGCATACTGGCCCGCGAAGGTGATCTGCTTGACCTTCTTCACGAACTTGCGGATATCCCCTTCCTGGATGATCTCCAGCTTGCCGTTGCCGGGCTTCAGCTTGGCATGGCCCATGAAGGTGCCGCAGAACAGCACCTTGGGGGTGGCGCGGGTGATATCGATGAAGCCCCCCGGGCCGGTCATCATCTTCCCCAGGAAGCTGGTGTTGTTGTTGCCGTCCTCATCCACTTCTCCCAGGCCCAGGCAGGTCATGCTCAGGCCGCCGCCATTGATGAAGTCGAACATATAGCCGTGGTCGATGCAGGCCTCGGCATTGTAGGCCGCGCCGAAATGGGGCAGAGCGGAGGGCACGCCGCCCACCATGCCGCTCTCAGTGCTCATGGTGATCTGGTCGATGTAGGCGGGATTCTCCTCGTTGATGACCTTGGCCATGTCCGCGGGGATGCCCACGCCCACGTTGATGACGTCGCCCTTTTTCACCTCGGCGGCGCAGCGGCGGCAGATGATCTTCCGCTCGTCGAACTTCATGCGCTCGATGGCGTCCATGGGCTTCTTGATCTGGCCGGAGAAGGCGGGCTCATAGTAGATGCCCTCGGTCTGCCAGCAGGCGTCCTGGGTGGTGGCCTGGACCACATAGTCCACCAGGATGCCGGGGATCTTCACGTCCTTGGGCTTGAAGGTGCCCTTCTTCGCCAGGTACTCCACCTGCACGATGACGATGCCGCCGGAATTATGGGTGGCGGTGGCCACAGGGAGGGCCTCGGTGATGAAGCTCTCGTGGTCGAAGGTGATGTTGCCGTTCTCATCCGCCACGGTGCCCCGGAGCAGGGCCACATCGCACTTGAAGCCCTTGTAGAAGAGGTATTCCTCCCCCTGGAAGTTGATGAGCTCCACCCGATCCTCGGTGGTGCACTCGTTCATTTTGCCGCCCTGGACCCGGGGGTCCACATAGGTGCCCAGGCCCACCTTGGTGATGAGGCCGGGCCGGCCGGCGGCGATCTCCCGCCACAGGTTCACGATGACGCCCTGGGGGAAGCACCAGCACTGGAGCTTGTTCTGCAGGGCCAGGTCACGGAGCGCGAAGGCGCTGCCCACATGGGCGCCGCTCCACTTGGTCACCAGGCCGGGTCCGGCTTCGCCCAGGCGGGTGATTCCCCGCTCCTTCCAGTCGCCCATGGCGCTGCCCTGGTGCACATCCAGATTGCAGGGATGGCCGGTTTCTTTATACCGGTCCCGGATGGCGCAGGCGATCTCCTCC
This sequence comes from Oscillospiraceae bacterium, assembly GCA_045223835.1. Lineage (GTDB taxonomy): Bacteria > Bacillota > Clostridia > Oscillospirales > Oscillospiraceae > UBA1774. Next base: position 13,326 of record JBGUZS010000040.1, read on the forward strand.
GGCCAGCCGGCCAGACCCATGCCGCCCACACCGACGGTGGCGTTATCCGGGATCAGCGCGGCAGCTTCCTGCGCGGTGATGAATTTAGCCATTGTCGTTCCTCCTCTATAACTGACCTGCGGAGAGGTCAGGGACCCTCCGCAGGTCTGAAAGGTTTATTCCGCTTACTTCTGCAGCTCTTCGATCAGGGCGGGGATGACCTGGAACAGGTCGCCCACGATGCCGTAGTCCGCCACCTCGAAGATGGGGGCGCTTTCGTTCTTGTTGATGGCCACGATGTACTTGGATCCGGACATGCCCGCCAGATGCTGGATGGCGCCGGAAATGCCGCAGGCGATGTACAGGTCGGGCTTCACGGTGGTGCCGGTCTGGCCAACCTGATAGGCATGGTCGATCCAGCCCGCATCTACGCAGGCGCGGGAGGAGCCGATGACGCCGCCCAGGGCGTCAGCCAGCTTGCGGATGATATCGAAGCCCTCGGGACCGCCGATGCCCCGGCCGCCGGAGACGATGATCTTGGCGTCGGTGAGGGAGACGACCTCGCCCACCTTCTTCACCACGTCCAGGACCTGCTGACGGATCTCGCCGGCCTTGACCTTGAACTCCAGGGGGATCAGCTCGCCCTTCCTGCCGGGCTGCTTCTCCGGCTTCGCCATGACGCCGGGACGCACGGTGGACATCTGGGGACGATGCTGGGGGCAGATAATGGTGGCCATGAGGTTGCCGCCGAAGGCGGGACGGGTCTGGCGCAGCTCCTTGGTCTCGGGGTCGATATCCAGCTTGGTGCAGTCGGCGGTGAGGCCGGTGCCGCACTTCACGGCGATGGAGGGAGCCAGGTCGCGGCCGATATGGGTGGCGCCGTAGAGGACGATCTCGGGCTTGTACTTCAGGATGGCCCGGTAGATGGCGGTGCAGTAGCCGTCGGTGGTGTAGTTCTTCAGCTGAGGATCGCTCGCATAGTAGACCTTCTCCGCGCCGTAGGCGAAGAGCTCGTCCACCAGGTCGTCGCAGGCGTCGCCCACCAGTACGGCGCAGAGCTCGGTGCCGATGGCGTCAGCCAGCTTGCGGCCTTCGCCCAGGAGCTCGATGGCGACGCCCATGAGCTTGCCGTCCCGCTGCTCCGCGTAGACCCACACGCCGTGGTACTGGGTGATATCCACATTGGTCATGCTGGTGCCGGTGCGCTCGATGGCGCCGAAGGGGCACTTGGCGACGCAGACGCCGCAGTTGGTGCAGGCCATTCCGGCCTCGGCGACCTTCTTGCCATTGGCCTCCACCATGCTCATGGCCTCAAAGGGGCATTCCTTGATGCAGATGCCGCAGGCCTTGCATTTATCCGCAATGATATTGATAGCCATTACTCTGTTCCCTCCTTAGATCACGTGCTTCTCGCGCAGGCTGCCCACCAGCTTGGCGCTCATCTCATGGATGGTGCCGGAGAGCATCTCGCCCTTGCCCTTGGGGTCGGGGGTGAAGCTCTTGTCCACCTTGGTGGGGGAGGCGTTCAGGCCGCAGTCCGCAGGATCCAGCTCCACATCCTTCTCGTTCCAGATCTTGATGTCGGCCTTCTCGCAGGCGTAGATGATGCGGCCGACGGTCATGTAACGGGGCTCGTTCAGCTCCTTGACGCAGGTCAGCACGCAGGGCAGGGTGACCTTCACGACCTCATGGCCGTCCTCGAGCTGGCGCTCCACGATGGCGTAGCGCTCCTTCTCGTTGACCTCCACGACCTTCTGCACGTAGCTCACCACAGGCACGCCGAGACGCATGGCGGTCTGGGGACCCACCTGGGCGGTGTCGCCGTCGATGGCCTGACGGCCGGCGAAGATGATGTCATAGTCGCCGATCTTCTTGATGCCGGCGGCGATGGTGGTGCTGGTGGCGCAGGTATCGGCGCCTCCGAAAGCACGGCTGGAGAGGAGGGCGGCGTCGTCCGCGCCCATGGCGATGCATTCCTTCAGCATAATGAGCGCCTGGGGAGGTCCCATGGAGATAACGGTGACGGTGCTGCCGGGGTACTGGTCCTTCAGAGCCAGGGCGCCTTCCAGGGCGTTCTTGTCATCAGGATTCAGGATGGAGGGGACACCGTCCCGGATGAGCGTATGCTTTACGGGGTCGATCTTGACCTCGTTGGTATCGGGGACCTGCTTGGCGGTAACGATGATCTTCATGTTCTCTTGTTCCTCCTTACTTCAGCAGAGCGCCGGAAATGACCATCTGCTGCACCTGGCTGGTGCCTTCAAAGATGGAGTTGATACGGACGTCCCGGTACAGACGCTCGATGCGGTAATCCTTGATGTAGCCGTAGCCGCCGTGGATCTGCAGAGCCTTGGAGGCGATACGGTTCGCCGCCTCGGCGGCGAAGTACTTGGCCATGGAGCAGTACATGCTGGCCTGACGGTCGTTCAGGTCCTTCATGACGGCGCCGTTGTACACCAGCTGACGGGCGGCTTCCAGCTCGGTAGCCATATCGGCGATCATGAACTGGATGGCCTGGAACTTGGCGATGGGACGGCCGAACTGCTTGCGCTCCTTGGCGTACTTGATAGCCTCTTCCAGGCAGGCCTGGGCAATGCCCACGGACTGGGCGGCGACGCCCAGACGGCCATAGTCCAGCGTCTTCATGGCGTTGGTGAAGCCCTGGTTCACTTCGCCCAGACGAGCGGAATCGGGCACCCGCACATCCTCGAACACGATGTCGCTGGTGGGGCAGCCGATGATGCCCATCTTGTTCTCGGGCTTGCCGAAGCTGATGCCGGGGAGCTTCAGGTCCACGATGAAGGTGGTGATGCCCTTGTTGCCCTTGCTGGGATCGGTCTTGCAGAACACGATGCCGAAGTCGGCAATGGGGGCGCCGGTGATAAAGGCCTTCCGGCCGTTGATGATCCAGTCATCCCCGTCCCGCACGGCGGAGGTGACGACGCCGCCTGCATCGGAGCCCGCGCCGGGCTCGGTGAGGGCGAAGCAGGGGTACATTTCGCCCCGGGCCACGCCGCCCAGGTATTTCTGCTTCTGCTCTTCGGTGCCTGCCAGGAGCAGGGGGCCGCTGCCCAGGGAATTCGCGCCGCTGATGTAGATGGAGGTGACCGCGCTGACCCGGGCGATCTGCTCGATGGAGAGCACGTAGGCCAGCGTATCGCCGCCCTGGCCGCCGTATTCCACGGGGGCCTTGATGCCGTAGAAGCCGTAGCTGGCGATCTTCTTCAGCAGTTCCTGGGGATACTCTCCGGTCTGATCGATCTCGTCCTGGAGAGTGGAGGGGATCTCCGCCTCGGCGAAGTCTTTCGCGAGCTTCTGAATGAGCTGGTACTTTTCCGACAACACCATTTAGTCTTTCGACTCCTTTCCTTTATATGCGAGGTGCTTGCTTACCGGGGTGCGCCTGGTTGCATGTTTTCAGACTGATTTAGTTTATCATAGGGTTTTCCACATTGCAACAAAAATTTCCCCCGAATACACGGGGGAATGTAGAGTCGTCAATGATGGGTGACACATTCCTCGAAAAAATAAGACGTAGATTATGGGATTGAATTTGAGGAAGAAGGAGGAGCC
>JBGUZS010000041.1:0-11787 GCA_045223835.1 Oscillospiraceae bacterium
GTGGACCTCCACCTCCAGCCATTCGGAAAGGGCGTTCACCACGCTGGCGCCCACGCCGTGGAGGCCGCCGGAGACCTTGTAGCCCCCGCCGCCGAACTTCCCGCCGGCATGGAGCACGGTGTAGACCACCTCCAGGGCGGGCTTCCCCGTCTGCTCCTGTACGTCCACGGGGATGCCCCGGCCGTCATCCTCCACCCGGATCACATTTCCCGCCTCGATGGTCACCGTAATATGGTGACAGAAGCCCGCCAGGGCCTCGTCGATGGCGTTGTCCACGATCTCGTACACCAGGTGGTGCAGACCGCTGGCGCTGGTGGAGCCGATGTACATGCCCGGACGAAGACGAACCGCCTCCAGACCCTCCAATACCTGGATCTGCGAGGCGTCGTAGGCTTCCGCATTCCGGTTTACTTCCGTTTCCTTGTTGAAATCCATGAGACTCTCCCTATCAGCTATTGAATATGAGCGTATTCTGGTTCCACCGCTTCAGCAGGGTGGCGGGGTTGGGCTGGGCCAGGTAGACCCTGGTGGGGGCGTGGCGCCGCCTTTCCGCGGCGCAGAGGACGAAGCTTTTGGGCAGGGCCCCGGCGGATACGTCCTCCACTCTGCCCCGTTTTTCCGCCCGGGCAAGATAATCCCGGGTGATCCGGGTGGAGGTGCAGTTGTCCAGGTCGAAGACCCCGATCACATCGGCCTTGGAGACCACCCGATTCTGTCCTAAATAGAGGTACATTCCCGCAGCTTCCCTCCTTCCACGTAGATGAGCTTTCCGCCGGTCTTCCGGCGCACCTCCTCGGAGGCGCAGCAGGTGATGAGCACCTGCCCTCCGCCGATGGAGTTCAGAACGTAATCCTGCCTCAGGCCGTCCAGCTCGCTGAGCACGTCGTCCAGCAGCAGGACGGGGGCCTCGCCCAGGTCGGAACGGGCAAGCTCCCATTCCGCCAGCTTCAGGGCCAGGGCGGCGGTCCTGGCCTGACCCTGGGAGGCATATTTCCCCGCGGGGAGACCGCCGATCTCCAGCTTCAGATCGTCCTTATGGGCGCCGGAGAGACAGAGGCCGGAATCCAGCTCCGCCTGGCGGTGCCTCTCCTGATGCTGAAGCAGGGCTTCCAGCAGCTGGGCGGGGGTGAGCTCCAGAGGATCATCGATGCTGCTCACGGTGGTATAGCCCACCCGCAGCTTCTCATCCCGGCCGGAGATCTCCCCATGGAGCCGTTCCGCCGCCTCCCCCGCCCGGCGGCACCAGGCGGCGCGGTAGCGGATGAGCACCGCCCCCAGCCGGGCCAGGCTCAGGCTATAGTCGTCCAGCACCTCCAGCAGGTCGGGCCTTTCCCGCCAGTCCCGCAGGATCCGGGCCTTTTCTCCATAGACCCGCTGGAACTCCCCCAGGGTCTGGGCATACTGGGGCCGGAGCTGGGAGATAGCCAGATCCATATATTTCCGCCTCTCCGCAGGGCCTCCCCGGACCAGCTCCAGGTCCTCCGGAGAAAAGAGGACGCAGCAGAAGCGGCCGGAGAGGGCAGAGGCGTTTTTCTGTTTGACCCCGTTGAGGAAGATCTTCTTTCGTTCCCGGCGGCTGAGGTAGATATCGATGAGCTGCTCCCGTCCGCCGGAGGTCAGCGCGCCACGGACGGCGGCTTCATCCTCTCCCAGACGGATCAGCTCCCGATCGGTCCTGGTGCGGAAGGAACGGGCGCCGGAGAGGTAGTATACCCCCTCCAGCAGATTGGTCTTCCCCTGGGCGTTGATCCCGGCGATGATGTTGATCTCCGGATCAAAGGAGCAGGCGGCGGAATGGTAGCTGCGGAAGCCCAGCAGCTCCAGGGAGTTGAGGATCATGCTTCCACCCGCAGGCGGCGGCCCTCCAGCTCCGCGGTATTGCCGGGCCGGAGCTTTTTGCCCCGCTGTGTGCAGATTTCCCCGTCTACCTTCACCTCGCCGCCCTGAATACGGAGCTTGGCTTCGCCGCCGGTCTGGACAAGGCCGGCGTATTTCAGCAGGGCGTCCAGACGGATGAATTCCGTATCGATATGAATGCTTCTTTCCTCCACGGATCAGACCTCGCTGCGGATGCGCACGGGTAGGATCAGGTACAGGAAGCTGTCCGATCCGTCCCCGGGAAGGATGATGCAGGGGGAGGAGTTGGAGGAGAGCTGCAGCCTCAGCTCATCCACCGGGGCCGCCCGGAGAGCGTCCAGCATATACCGGTTGTTGAAGCCGATCTCCAGATCCTCTCCGCTGCCCTTCAGTGGGCACTGGTCCGAGGCCTTGCCCAGGGCGGTGGCGCTGGTGAGATCCAGGCAGCCGTCCCCGAAGCGGCAGCGCACGGGACTCTTGTACTTCTCGCTGATGATGAGGCTCACCCGCTCGAAGGAATCCAGCAGCTCCCGGCGCTGGCCCAGGAGCTCATATTTGGCGACGGCGGGGATGGACTTCCGGTAATCCAGGAATTCCCCCTCCAGCTTCCGGGAGATGACCTCGCTGTCCCCGATGTTGAACAGGATATGGCGGCTGCCCAGGTGGATGGAGGCGCTGTTTTCGCTGTCCGCCTCCGCGATCCTGCCCACCTCCGTCAGGGCGGAGGCGGGAACGACGAAGGAGATGCGGCTGTCGCTCACCGCGTCCTCCAGCTCCTCCCGCCGGAGGGCGAGACGGAAGCCGTCCACGCTCACCACGGTGAGCGCTTTTCCCTCCGCCTCGAAGAGGCTGCCGGTGTGCACGGGCCGGGATTCGTTGGTGCTCACGGCGAAGAGGGTCTGATCGATCATGGCCTTCAGCTTTTTTTCCTGAATATGGAAGGTATTCTCCTCCTCCACAGCGGGGAGCTCGGGAAAATCCTCCGCGTTGGAGCCCATGATCTCAAAGGAGCTGCGGCCGCAGGTGAGCTTGACCAGCAGGCCGGAGTCGCTTTCCAGGGAAAGGAAGCTGTCCGACATTTTCCGGACGATATCGCCGAAAAGCCGGGCATTGAGCACGATGCTGCCCTCCGCCGATATGTCTGCGGGGACCCGGGTGCGGACGCCGGTCTTCAGATTATACCCGGTAATGGTGAGTTCGTCTCCTTCTGCCGTCAGCAGCAGGCCCTCCAGGGCGGGGATGGTGCTCTTGGCCGCCGCGGCTCTCGCGGCGTTGGTGAGACCGGCCAGCAGCAGACTGCGATCACAGCTGAATTTCATTGAAAACGCTCCTTCCTGCGGACGGATCCTTATTTCCGTCCGGCAGCAGTGTTGGATTGGGGATGCGGGAGTCATTTCTCAGGAAGAAATAGGATAGGAGATTAGTTTTAGTAGGGTTAGGGCGAAAAAACGGTGGATAACTCGGAAAAACCGCGCAGCTGCGCCATTTGACGCGGGGGGAAGATTGTGGATAAACCACCGGGTTTTCCACAGGAAATATCTGTTAAAAAACAGTCCACAGGGAATGGGAAGAAAATTGGAGTACTTTGTGGAAGACCGGCGAGGGGGCGGCGGGTCATTTGTTCATGATGTTTGCGGTGATATCCCGGACGGTGTCGCTGAGATCCGCGTCCGTATTGACGGATTCCTCGATCTTCCGGATGGAGTGGAGGATGGTGGAGTGGTCCCGGTTCAGCGCGCCGCCGATCTCCTCCAGGGTGAGGGTGGTGAGCTTCCGCATCAGGTAGGTGGCCATCTGCCGGGCGGCGGCGATGCTCTTGGTCTTGCCCTTGCCCAGGATATCCTCCGGACTGAGGTTGTAGAAGGCGGCGGTCTTTTCCACAATATATTCCGGGGTGTAGGAGCGCTCGCTGCGGATGACCTCCCTGGTGATGTTCTCCACCAGGGTCATGTCCAGGATGCCGGCGCGCTCCAGCTCCAGATAGGCCTGGATTTTTTTGAGGATGCCTTCGATCTGCCGGATATTGGCCTTGATGTTTTCGGCGATATAGACGCAGGCCTCCTCTGCCAGGGGGATGCCCATGCGGGCGGCCTTGTTCTTGACGATGGCGACCCGGGTCTCATAGTCCGGCGGCTGTACATCCACCATGAGGCCGCCTTCGAAGCGGGATTTCAGCCGGTCCTCCAGCCGGAGCATGTCCTTCGGCGCCCGGTCGGAGGTGAGGACGATCTGCCGCCCGGATTCATACAGGGCGTTGAAGGTATGGAAAAACTCCTCCTGGGTCTGGATCTTTCCGGCGATGAACTGGATGTCGTCCACCAGGAGCAGATCCGCCATGCGGAATTTTTCCCGGAATTCGCTGTTGCTCCCGGTCTGGATGGCGTTGATGAGCTCGTTGGTGAAGTCGTCTCCCTTGATATAGACGATGCGGAAATCCGGGCGGGAGATGCGCAGGGCGTTGGCGATGGAGTACAGCAGGTGGGTCTTGCCCAGGCCGGAGTCCCCGTAGATGAAGAGGGGGTTGTATTTCGTGGCGGGATTCTGGGAGACCGCCAGGGCGGCGGCATAGGCGATGCGGTTGGTTGGACCCACCACGAATTTATCGAAGGTGAACTGATCGCCCCCCAGAAACTCCTGGCGCAGGGGGGGCTGACGGTTGATCCGTCGGGCCAGTTCCTCATCCCCGATGACCTGAACGTCGAAATCGGCGGCGAAGATCTCCTTCAGGGCGTCCTTTACCAGGTCCAGGTAGCGGGTCATGATGATATCCTGGCTGAATTTTGAGCCGGTATGCAGGATCAGACGGTTATCCAGCAGCTCCACCACCTGGCAGTCGCTGAACCAGGTGCTGATCGCGGTGGGGGACAGGTGCTGCTCAAGCAGCTTCAAAACGGCCTGCCATACGTCGCTGGCGGAATTCAAGGGTAGGTCCTCCTTTATTTCTTTCCGCTCCGGAGGGGCGCGGAGATCGAATGTACACATTATTATATAGTATACCACAACAGGCCCCTCTGTTTCAACTGCAAATCCCGCCTGAAATTTACAGGATTCCGCCCGATCCGGCGGCGGTTGACAGCCGGGGAAGGGGTAGCCTATACTGCAGACAGAGGGAATGAAACAACAGGAAGGAAGGATCGCTATGCGCAACAAGAAGCGGTATTACCGGAAGTTCGACCTGGACGTATCCAGGGAGACGGTGGAGAGGATCGTGGCGGAGTATGCCGGAGATCCGGAGAAGTACAGCCATTCCCCTCTGGCGGGCCCCTATACCCCGCCGGATACGGATGAGCTGGTGGGGAAGACCCTGGCCTTCCGGGGGGAGGAAAGGGATTACGATTTCCGCTTCACCGCCCTGAATGAGGTATGGTTCCGGGAGAAGGGGGAGGAGGAGAAGCGCTGCTTCTGCAATGTGAAGACCCTGGACCATGAGGTCTACTTCGTGAATTTCCTGGTGCCCGGGTATGCCGCCTCCCGGCAGATCACCCTCATCCCGGATATGAAGACCGGCTGCGCCACGGTGGTGGACGCCAAGGTGGGCACGGAATACTCCAATATCGACGTGGACCGGGATTTCTATTTCGGCCGGCTGGAGGGGGATTATGCCGGCGGCGAGCTCCACGGCTTCACCACGGAGCTTCTGGGAAAGAGCATCATCTGGGACTACGGCCCCAAGATCATCAAGATCAAGCATATTTACAACTGCGATATCTATTATACCTATAAAAACCTCACCGCCATGGGCACCTGGATGGCCACCAACCCGGCGGACTATGTGAAGATCCGGGACGGCCTGTATCTCTTCAGCTTCGTGGAGGAGCGGCAGGTGGGCATCCAGGCGGTCTTCCTCATCGATACCGCCAGGATGCATGATATCGGCTGCTTCTACGGCTGCTCCGGGGACCACCTGACCAGCGCCTGCCTGGGGGCCGTGGGGGAGTTTACGGATCCCAACACCATCGCCTGAACCGGCCCCGGCAGGGGGAACATACGATTGTTCAGAATCCGGGCGGGAAGGGGACAGGCTCCCGGACCCGCCCGCCGGGAGGATTATTTATGCGCGATCTGGCTTATCGCCGGGCGGTCATCCATTCCGCCGCGGCGGACTACGACCATTGCGGTCATCTCGTCACCTCCGGGGATCCGGAGGCCTTCTGGCTCAGCGGCGATTCCGGCGGGGAATGGCTGCTCTTTGACCTGGGCGGGCCCTGCAGGATCCGGCGCATCCGAATTGCCTGGCTCTCCTGTCCCGCCGGGCTGGAGGTGCAGGTCCCCGATGGGACCGGCTGGCGCACGGTCCTCGCCCTTGACCCCCGGCCGGGGGAGCAGACCCTTTGCCCCGGGGAGCTGAGCACGGACCGGCTGCGCCTGTTTTTCCGTATGGCTCCCGGGGAGCGCTGCGGCGTCCGGCGGGTGGAGCTGTTTGGGGAGGGGGAGACCCCCGCCCTGCCGGAGTCCCCCTGGCGGATCGCCCGGGCTCCGGAGGTGGCGGCGGAGGGGGCGGCCCTTTCCGGCGAATATGACGATTCCTCCTGGCTGCCGGCGCAGGTGCCGGGAACCGCCCTCTCCAGCTGGCAGCGGGCAGGGGCCGTGCCGGAGATGGACCGGGCAGACGGGCAGTTTCAGGTCTCTGACCGCTGGTTCCTCACGGATTTCTGGTATCGGCGGACCTTCGATGCGCCGGAGGGGGAGGGCCGGGTCTGGCTCATCCTCCGGCAGGTGAACTGGAAGGCGGAGCTCTGGCTCAACGGCAGCCTTCTGGGGCGGCTGGAGAGCGCCTTCCTCCGGGGAAGATGGGATGTTACGGCGCTGCTGAGGCCCCGGGGGAACCATCTGGCCATCCGGGTTTTCACCAATGCGACCCCCGGCCCGATCAAGGTCCACACCCGGGAGACGGCAGGTCCCAACGGCGGGCCCCTGGGGGCCGACGCCCCCACCATCCATGCCGCCGCCGGCTGGGACTGGATGCCCACCGTCCGGGGCAGGAACGTGGGTCTGATCGGCCCGGTGGAGCTCCTGCGGACCAAGGGACGGCTGATTGCGGAGGATCCCTGGGTAAAGACGGCGCTTTCGGCGGACGGGCGGGAGGCCCGGCTCACCGTCGCCTGCCGACTGCGCAATACCGGGGACGCGCCCTGCCGCGCCGCCTTCTCCGGAAGGATCAACCCGGGGGAGCTGCCCTTTGCGAGCGAGACGGCGGAGCTGGCCCCCGGGGAGAGCCGTGAGCTGGAGGCCTCCCTCCTCCTGCCGGAGCCCCGGCTCTGGTGGCCCAATACCTATGGGGAGCCCTTCCTCTATTCCTGCGTCCTGACGGCGCTGGCGAACGGCAGGGAGAGCGACGAGCGGCGCTTCCCCTTCGGGGTGCGGGAGCTGCGGTGGACGGAGGACTGGCCCATGAAGCTGACCGTCAACGGCGTGCCCATCCTCTGCAGAGGCGGAAACTGGGGCATGGACGACGCCTTCCTGCGCTGTACGCCGGAGGACTATGATATCCGCGTGCGCTTCCACCGGGACATGAATTTCACCATGATCCGCAACTGGGTGGGCATGGTGGGCCGGGAGGAATTCTATGATGCCTGCGACCGGTACGGCATCCTGATCTGGGACGATTTCTGGCTGGCCAACCCCGTGGACGGGCCGGATCCGGAGGACGAGGCCATGTTCCTGCGCAACGCGGAGGATAAGCTCCGGCGGGTGCGGAGGCATCCCTCCGTCGCCCTGTACTGCGCCAGGAACGAGGGCTTTGCCCCGGAGAGCCTGGATAGGGGCCTGCGGGCGCTCTGCGGGGAATGGGACGGCACCAGGCCCTATCTTCCCCATTCTGCGCTGGGCACGGTGAGCGGCTTCGGCCCGTACCACAGCGCCGGTCCGGAATACTACTTCGGCCATACCTATCACACCCTTCATTCCGAACGGGGCATGGTGAACATCCCCTCCCTGGAATCCCTGGAGGCCATGCTGGGCCCGGAGCACCGCTGGCCCATCGACGAGGTATGGGCCCTCCACGATTTCTGCCGGGGCGGCGCCATGCGCTCCGATGAGTATGAGGATCAGCTGCGGGGAAGCTATGGGGACTATGACAGTCTGGAGGAGTTCACCCGCCTGAGCCAGCTGCTTTGCTATTCCAACCATAAGGCCATGTTCGAGGCGGTCTTCGCCGGGAAGAGCCAGGGGCTCCTGATGTGGATGAGCAACCCCGCCTGGCCCAGCACCGTCTGGCAGACCTACGATTCCCGCTATGATATCAACGGAGGCTTTCAGGGCTGCAGGGACGGCTGCCGCAGCATCAACGCCGTCTATGACGTGCTGCGGGAGGAGCTGGCGCTGGTGAACGCCACCGCCGCGCCGCGGCAGCTCACGCTGCGCATGGAGCTCTTCGACCTGCGGGGAAGCCTCCTGCGGCGGGAGGAGCGGAGCTTTGCGGTCCCCGCCTGCTCCGCCGAATATGTGATGGAGGCCCCCCGCTGGATGAACGAAACGCAGCTGATGCGTCTGACGGTGCTGGAGGCGGGACGGGAGCCGGTGGAAAACAACTACTGGCTCAACGGCTGGGCCCATACGGACTACCGGGAGCTGAGGACCCTGCCTTCCGTCGCCCTGGAGGGGAGCCTGACGAAGACGGAGGGCGGCTTCCTCGCCCGGGTGCGGAATCCCGGACCGGTCCCGGCCCTCATGGCGGAGCTGCGCCTCAAGGATCCGAAGACGGGGAAAACGATCCTTCCCGTCTTTTCCGACCGGAATTTCCTCCTGCTGCTGCCTGGGGAGGAAAAAACGGCGCTTCTGGAGGCGAAGGCCGAGGAGGCCGCGCTCTGGCTGCGGGGCTTCAACATCCGGGAACGGGTGATCTGAAGGGGCGGAGTCCTTCCCCGGGAAGGTCTGCCGCAAAAAAAACGCGCCTGCCGGTTTCGGCAGGCGCGTGAGCATATCCGTAAGCTTCGGTTTACTCCATGCTGTTGAGCTTCTTGGTGAGGCGGCTCTTCTTATGGGCGGCGTTGTTCTTATGGATCAGGTTGTCGGAGGCGGCCTGGTCCACCACCTTGACGGCGGTCAGATACGCTTCCTTCGCCGCGGCCTTGTCCCCTTCCTCCGCCTTGGCGTCGAACTTCTTGATGAGGGTCTTCATCTCGGACTTGCGGGCTTTGTTCGCGGCGTTCTGCGCCTTGGAGAGGGCATCGCGCTTGGCAGCAGACTTAATGTTGGGCAATTCACTCACCTCCCTTGCCGATAGAGCTTCCATGCGGAAAAGCACTATACCATATTTTTTCCTGTTCGGCAAGCGTTTTTTTCAAAAATTCCCGGACTGATGAAAAAACGCCCCTGCTGCGGGAAAACTGACCGGGAGGTGATGCATATGCAGGGGATCCGTACCGACCTGGCGGCGGAGGCCCGGGACCTTTGGCGGGAGTCTGCCGGGGAGACCGGCGCCCTCCCCGGGGTGGAGGCCCGGCAGGAAACGGAGAACGGCTTTCCCGTGGAGACCATCCGGATCCTGGATGAGCGGGGGGAGCAGGCCCTGGGGAAGCCCAGGGGAACCTATGTGACCATAGAGCTGGAGCCACTGCTGCGGCGGGAGGCCGGCGCGTTCCGCCGGGGGGCGGGGGTCGTCGCCGCGCGGCTCCGGGCCATGCTGGGCCTGGGGGCGGGGGAGAGCGTTCTGGTGGCGGGCCTGGGGAACCGGGCCATGACTCCGGATATCCTGGGACCGCTGACCCTGGAGCATATGCTGGCCACCCGGCATCTGGTCTCCGCCCTGCCTGAGACCTTCGGGGATCTCCGGCCGGTCTCCCTCCTGGAAACGGGGGTGCTGGGCACCACCGGGCTGGAGAGCAGCGAGCTGATCCGGGCCGTGGTCCACCGCCTTCGGCCCAAGGCGGTGGTGGCCATCGACGCCCTGGCCTCCCGGCGGCTGGACCGGGTCTGCCGCACACTGCAGCTGGCGGATACGGGCATCGCCCCGGGATCCGGGGTGGGCAACAGCCGTCCTGAGCTGAGCCGGACCAGCCTGGGCGTGCCGGTGGTGGCCGTGGGCATTCCCACGGTGGTGGACGCCGCCACCCTGGCGGCGGATCTTACCGCCCGGTCCGGCCTGGGGGAGCGCCCGCCGGAGGACTTCGCCCCCGCCGGGGAGGGGCTCATGGTCACCCCCCGGGAGATCGACGCCCGGATGCGGGAGCTGTCCCGCCTTCTGGGCTATGGCCTGAACCTGGCGCTGCAGGAGGGGCTGACCCTGGAAGACGTCACGGCATTGCTGGGATAAGCTCCAATCGGACCCGCCGGGGGCCCGATTTGAAAGGCTTGCTTCGCCGCTGCGCGGCGATATTTCATCCATCCGTCCCAAAGGGACGCCCTCGCTTTTCAGTCTTCATTTTTCACTGTTTTCCCCCGGCTTCTCCCCTACGATGTCCTCCTTCAGGAAGGTCATCAGGTCGTCCTTGGTGGGGGCTTCCATGGCCGCCAGCCGGTTGGCCTGGTTGGAAACGCTGCGCTCGAAGATATTCCGCACGTCCCGGGCGTTGCCGAAGTTTTCGTCCCGGTCCCGGTACAGGGCGTTGAACATGTCCCGGCAGAAGGACTCCGCCTCCGGCTCCAGATTGTATTTGTTCTTCCGGCAAAGGGACTGGAAGATCCGCATGAGCTCCTCTCCGGTATAGTCCTCAAACTGGAAGTACTTCCCGAAGCGGGATTCCAGGCCGGGGTTGGAGGAGATAAAGCGCTCCATGGGCTCGGGATAGCCCGCCACGATCACCACCAGCTCCTCCCGCATGTCCTCCATGGCCTTGAGGATGGTGCTGATGGCCTCCTGGCCGAAGTCGTTCCCCGCCCCGTCCGGGACAAGGGAATAGGCCTCGTCCACAAAGAGGATGCCGCCCCGGGCCTTCTTCACCGCCTCCAGGGTCTTCAGGGCCGTCTGGCCCACGTAGCCCGCCACCAGGCCGCTCCGGTCCACCTCCAGCAGGGTGCCCTTCTTCAGCACCCCGATGGAGCGGTAAAGCCGGCTCAGCAGTCGGGCGACGGTGGTCTTGCCCGTGCCGGGGTTGCCGGTGAACACCATATGCAGGCTCAGCTCGGGTACCGGCAGCTCCGCCTCCGTCCGCAGCTTTCTCACCTTGATCAGGTTGATGAGGCTGCGCACGTCCGTTTTGATCTTCTCCAGGCCCACCAGACTGTCCAGCTCCTCCAGCAGGTCCTCCAGCTTCTCCGGCGGCGGAAGCTCCTCCTCCTTTTCCGTCTCTCCCGGCCGGGCAGCGGCGTCCGCAGACTGTCCCGCGGCGCTGCCGGGAACGGGGCCCCGGCTGAGCTCCCGGAAGCCCAGGGGATCATCGGATTCCAGCACCGCCTCCAGGGACCCCAGAGCGGAGGCCAGGAAGCGGTTTTCCTGCTCGTTGCCGCGGTTGGGGTCGGAAAGCCGGCCCAGCAGTGCCCGCAGGCCCTCCGTCAGCAGCCGGGCGGCCTTGGGATTCGTGAGCACCAGCACCCGGAAGAAATCCGGCACAGGGGGCTGCTCCGCCTCCCCCGCCGCGGAGACCAGCTCCCAATAGAGGTAGCTGGGCCTGGGCTGCCCTTTGGAATACAGGTCGTTCATGGCCTTCACGTGGTCCTCCGTCAGGGACTGGCCCTTCCAGAGGCCCAGGACCAGAGACCGGGCCAGGTTGTCCGTCTGCGGGGCGAAATCGGCGTGGCCGATAGCCTTGTACACCGCGTTGGTCTTCACCAGATAGAAGCCGTGGAGATTGGCCTCCGGTTCATATTTGAACATGGAAAGACGCTCCTTTTCCGTGGTTTTCCGCCAGGATACAGTTTATTATACACGGCAGGCCCGGGGATGCAAGAAATATTGTGGGAAATGCGAAAAATATGCTTGACAAGGGATAGCGTCGATGGTATATTAGTCAAGCTCGCCGCTGGGCGGGCCCTTTCTCCGAGCGAACCGTA
>JBGUZS010000042.1:0-3271 GCA_045223835.1 Oscillospiraceae bacterium
GTAGCCCCCGATGCTCCGGGCGCCGATATAGTCGCCCCCCACGTCCAGCACGGTGCAGGCCCCTTCGTCCCGCAGCAGGCGCATCACGCCGCCGGAGACGGTGGGAGCGTCCATGAACTGCTCCTCGTAATGGAGCGCCACCCCGGCCTTTTCCAGGGTTTCCCCCAGGTCCCGGGTGCGGAACAGGGGCTTGGTCATATCCAGGTCAAAGAGGTGGACGGACTCCCCGGCGGCCGCCAGACGGCAGGCGAGATTCACCGCCAGCTCGCTCTTTCCGCAGCCCGCCTCCCCCAGGAAGACGAAATTCCGCTTGCCCTCCGGCAGGGGATAGATCATGGGTGATCCCTCCGATCCCGTTTTATCGCTTGTCTTCGATCAGCCAGCCCTCCAGGCAGACGCCGCAGCCCTCGTCCACCTTCCGGGCGAAGGCCTCGGGATAATCCCGCTTCCAGGCGGCCCATTCCTCCGGCGTGACCTTCTCCACTTGGGTCAGAAAGCCGCTGACGGCCATGCCCGTGGCGTTCCGGGAGGTGGAGGCGGTGGGGGTGATGGTGTTGATGGCTCCCCCCCGGTCCAGCCAGCCGGGAATGATGGGATCCAGCCGGGAGCCGTGGTCCACGTAGCAGACCCCGGGCATCAGCCGTTCCGTCACATAGGCGCCGCAGAGGACGATCCCCCGCTCGTTGAACACCTTGACGATGTCCCCATGCCGGATGCCCCGCTTTTCCGCCTCGGCGGGATTGAGCCAGACCGGCTCGTACAGATAGCCGTCCTCCCCCCGGACCTTCATGGTCTCGATCTCCCGGGTCCAGAGGATGTCGTCGCACTGGGCGTGCATCCGCCAGCGCCCGTGGTTGGACATGCACAGCAGGGGGTATTTCTCCGCCCTGGGGGAGGTGCGGCGCTCGTCATGGCTGGGGCCGCTTTCGATCCAGTGGGGCACGCTGGGCCGCTCCGGATCATTCGGGGTCAGGTCCCGGATCTGGGTGGACTCATATTCCAGCTTCCCGGTGGGGGTGGAGAGGGGGCTGGCCTCCGGATCCCGGTAGAATTCCAGCAGACCGGCGGGAAGGGCGTCCAGCTCCTCCTGGGTCTTGCAGGGGATGACGAAGATCTTCTGCTTCCGGAATTCTTCCCAGGTGAGGTAGTCCTCGCAGCCGCTGGCCTTGTACAGGAAGCGCACCCGCTCGTCATGGGTGAGCTTGCCGGTGTAGGCGTCGTAGTAGTCCTGCCCCAGCTTCTCCGCCACCTTGGCGCAGACGTCGAAATCGCTGAGGCTCTCCCCCACGGGGGGACAGCAGGGATCCACCAGGTAGATGCTGGTGAAGGCGCCGCTGGAGAAGTCGTTGGCCAGGTCCGGCATCTCATGCTTGGTGGCCACGGGGAAGATCAGGTCCGCGAAGTAGCAGTCGTTTTCCAGCCAGGGATGCTGGGCGATGATGGTCTCGATGCTCTCATGCCGGTAGGCACGGATGCTCAGGTTCCCGTCGTTCCAGCAGGTCACCTGGCAGGGGGCGTCGGTCCAGATCATATGCACCCGGCTCATGCCGTCCCGGGGATACTTCATCTCCTGGAACTGGTACTGCTGGGTGGGGTGCCGATGGTTCCCCGGTCCCGGCTGCTGGCTGGAGGAGAAGCACTGGAGACCGCGCCACTCCGCATGGCCCTCCAGAATGGCCTTGTGCACATGGCAGCGGGGAATGAACTGCTTGGGGGCGGGGAGCTGCTTGTACAGGTCGATGAGCTCCGGCGCCCGCTCCTTCTGCTCCTTGCTGAGGACGAAGCGGTCCATGTTGATGATGGGCTCCACATCTCCGTCCACCGGCCGCAGGGGATCGGCGCAGGCGGTGAGCTTGGGGACGAACTGCCCCTGGTAGGGTACGGGATAATCCCGGTTCCACAGGTTCCATTCGATCATCTTTGCCTGGTGCACCCCGGGTCGGCCCAGCCCCTGCATCCCCAGGAGCATGACCTCCAGCCGGGCGGGCTCGGAGGCATAGGGGCCACGGATATAGGGACCGCCGTTGCCATGGAGGATGCTGGCGGTGTGCCTGGCCCAGTACCGGGCCAGGGCCTTGATGGTCCATTCCGGCGTGCCGCATTTTTCGCTGGCCCAGGCGGGGGTCTTGGGGATCCCGTCCTCCCGGCCCAGGACATAATCCGCGAATTTATCGAAGCCGTAGGCGTGGGTGGCGATATATTCCTTGTCGTAGGTCCCCTCCGTCAGCCATACCCAGGCGACGGCCAGCTGCATGGCCACATCTGTATTGGGCAGGATGGGGATCCATTTGTCCGCATGGATGGCCGCCCCGTAATTCAGGTCGGGGCAGACGTAGACGCTCCTGATGCCGATCTGGGTGAACCAGTAGCACATGCGGCTGGGCAGATTCATGCCGAAGCCCCGGGGGGTGGTCTCCGGGTCGCAGCCCCAGAACAGGAGCAGGTCGCTGTGCTTCGCGATATCCGGATACAGGTTGGTCTGGGGGGCCATTTCCCCCACGGGCTCGCAGCCCCAGACATACTTCGCGCCCCAGAACCAGCCCTCCCAGGAATCCATGTTCCGCATCTGGAGGGTATAGCCCCCCATGAGGCTCAGGAGACGGTTGGGACAGCCATGGCTGGGGGCGGTGTTCTTCCCCTCCCCATGCATATCCGCCTGACAGAGCACCGCCTCGGGTCCATAGGTCTCCTTCATGCGCCGGAGCTCGTCCGCCGCGATCTGGGCGGCCTCGTCCCAGGAGATGCGCACATAGCGGCTCACGCCCCGGTTCTGGGGGTTGCGCTCCCCCTTCGGGTCCCAGTCCACCCGCTTCAGGGGCCACATGACCCGGTTCCGGGAGTACACCCGGGTCCGGTAGCCCAGGCCGAAGGGGGTGATGGTCACCCGGTCCGGCGCCCTGAAGCTGCTGCCCCGGGCTTCCATCCGCCAGGGGTTGCAGTTGGTCTCCGTATAGGCGGTGTCATAAAAATACGGTCTGATCCGGGTGATCCGTCCGCCCGAGGAATCCACCAGGCAGGGACCGCCGCTTTCCGGCCCCATGAGGCTGAAGCTCACCAGGGTCTGGGCGTCAGGCTTGAATTTATCCTTCATTCGTTCACCTGCTTTACTTGTGTCCATACCTAATCATTATACCCGCTTCCCCAAGCCGGGTCAAGGGCGGGAAGGGAAGGAACTCTGCGGAAGCTGTAGAGTCGTCAATGATGGGTGACACATTCCTCGAAAAAATAAGACGTAGATTATGGGATTGAATTTGAGGAAGAAGGAGGAGCC